>CAZECE010000084.1:0-37208 GCA_964510525.1 uncultured Pseudomonadales bacterium
TCAAACTGTGAAACGATTTCTCGCCATTGTTCCGCTGATCTTCTGGGTGATAGTGCCATTACTTTCCTCCTATTGAATTGAGGCGTAATTTATAGCGCACTGATCAATGATGAGGAATAACGTCCTCGTTTGCTCGCTTACCATTAGCCGATGTTTTGAGACAAGAAGGCCGGGAAGAGGGTCTAGAAGAAGGCCTTGAAAAAGGCCGTGAGGCACGCGATCCCGAAATCGCCATTCAAATGCTCCGTGAGGGCTCCGATGATCGCTTCATCTTAAAAGTTCTACAAATCAGCCAGCAACAGCTCGATGAGCTTAAGCAGAGTCTTTAGCATTACCTATTGACCACCGACGACTTATTCGGCTTATACTTGCCACATTGGTTCCAAGTACGTGTAAATAATTTCGAACTAATACTGTTTATAATTGACGTCCACAGTGGACAAGGTTGTTTCGATTAAGCCGAAGTATAAATTCGAGGGTCTCTTCTTAAAGTCAGATCAATCAGCCAGGCCCAATTGATTCTTCTGAGTGAAAGCCATCATAGCAATCAGTCTTTAAAGTGTTTATCAAGCTTGTCTAAAATTTTTAGACCTTTTTGGGAGTTACCGGCAGAAGCAAAGGAGCGGAATCGAATTTCGCTGTCAAATTCAGCAATCGCTTGAGTCGAAAGCTCTTCCATTAATTTATTAATACTTATTTCCTTTCTAGAGGCCAGCGCTTTTAATCGCTCATGTTTATCATCGGGCAGTCTTACGGTTAGAGTCCTCATTCTCTTTCACTAAAAACAGGTGTCACTCCCGCAACTTTGATAAAATCATTTCTCGAATCCGTCTTCATCTCAAAAGGGTGGACAGCGACGTTATATTTTAAAAAAGCTCTGAACGTCGAATTTACATTATATTCGAAACTATTTAGGCCAAAATTTGAATGCTTACCCACGAGTTCATCTGCTAAATATTTATAAACTTTGTATGATACATACCAAGCCTCTAACTCATGATGATAATTGTAATAATTTTGTTGTTCCTCTTCAACGTCTAAGAGTTTTTCGCTTGCCTCGCTTAGTAACGCAATTTCTCTTTCCGCTTCAACTAAATTTTGACTTTGATTACTGTTGAGCAAAGCCATTAATGATTCCTGTTTTAAATGGAAAGCTTCATGAGTTAAGGTACCAAAAAATTTCATTACGTAAGCAATTCTCTCCTCAACAACACCATTCTTCATTCTTTGAAAATAACTAATAGGCAGTTTTATTTTGCCATCTAAGGCTGCCGCTCCTTCCCTCTCTTCAAAAATAATTGAACTGATTGTTATGCCCCATTCTGTGTTAATAATACTAAGTAATTGATCTACAGTGTTCTCCAAAAAGTTAAAAGTTAGAGCGGAAGGGTTGTTAATAACACCATACAACAAAGTATTAAATTCAGACAAATAGTCAGAATTGTATAATTCATCTAGCTTCTCTTCAATATATTCCATTCTAGATAATGAAACACCTGTTGATTCACGGTCCATATCTATATATGCATCAGCAACATTTTTACGACTTTTAGTTGAACCCAAAGCCTCAGTATAAACATTTTCTTTTGGCGGGCTAGCAAATAGCCTTTTCGAATACTCCAAAAGTTTTAGACGAGCAGCATCTGTCAGTATGTAATTAGCTCCTAATTTTTCTTTTACCTTGAACCACACTTCACGCCGTTGTGTATTCCTACCATATCTAGATTGTATTTGACTGGATGTTAAATCAGAAAACTCATCAAGACGAACATTTATAAGGTTTACAAGATCATCCCATTGAGCAGGTTCATATATAGGATCAGGCTGATCTTCGTTAACGAAATCACTTACGTCTATACTATCATCAACATAAAACAGTGAATCAGTAATATCCGCAGGAAACTTACCAAGAGTTTTAGCACTATCTTCTGGAGCGCCATCGAAGTGAAAAACCAAGTCAAAATCGGTTTTATTCAGTAATAAAATATGCTTAATAGAATGCACTAACGCCTCTTCCTTTAATTGACTAAGAAACTCACCCCTAGACACAGAGTCGGCATCTTGCTTAACGTGAATTATCATATCTTTATTAGAATTTGGATCTGGATGAAGTTTTATAACGGCGTCCAAAAAGTAAGAACGAAATATTTCTATCAAATCTATTTTTTGTTGGTTAGTAAGATTTGCAAAGCTATCATAAATCGTAGTACCGCCAGATGTGACGATAACACCCGGAGTATCTGCAATCCAAGAAAATGAATCATCAGTAACCTTTCCCCTAAAGCTATCAATTGTACTTTGAGCCCCAGCATGTAATTCGGTTATTTGAGTATGATTCAGATCTATAGCAGCAGGTAAATCAACTATAAACTCACCGTAATATTTAGCATTTTCATTTCCAGTATCAATAGCACTTTTGAGCTCAAAGGTTACCGAAGAGACATTATCAATACTTAAAGCATATTCAGCTTCATATTTAAAATCATTTTGCAACCATTGCGCTCTACTCGAATCATTAATATTGATTAAACTAACATTTTGGATTATCTCCCTTGATGAATTAAGTGGTAATAGATAGATACCCAATGGTGACATTAAGGCTTTTTCATAAAGATCAGTTACTTTGCGCTTACACAGCGATGCAGCTTCAATCATACCAGCATGAGCCGAATGGTTATTTAATACAAAATCATCCAGTTCACCCACTAGTGTTTTTGCGTCTACTAAATACTGGTTTAATTCCGAAAAGTTAACTGGATCAATTCTGCCACCTGTTGTTCGAGAAGCATCATACAAATACCTTTCAATACCACTAACTTTCTCGGCTAGATCTTGAATTATTTTCCTTATTTGATTATCTGCATTTTCAGCAAGCCGGTTATCATGGGATTTTTTTATAGTCTCAAAAACGACATAAGTTACCGTTGCAACCGCTATAGCAGCGCCAACTACGGGTAAAGCCATTTCTAATTCATAAGTTGCAAGAGAGCCAGCAAGTTCCTCTTCAATCCCTGTTTGAACAGACTCCAAAGTCCCGATTCTATACCAATCACCAACTAATTGACCTCCAATTTCTTCTGCAGCCTCCAACTGAGCTGCTTCTATATCAGCAAAACCATCACCAAAGGCTTCTTCAGCATCGTCCACTAAACTTTCCATAAAGGAATTTTGTGTATCATTTAGTGTATCAAGTGAAGTATCAATAGATTCAAGCTCATCTACTACACCTAAAGATTCACTTTCAACTAGATTGCCAGGAGCATAAAATTCCTCTAGCGAGGCTTCTGTTGGAACACCTGCGGCAAGATATGCCTCTGCTAAACCTTCTGCTGAAACAGCTTCACCAGGAACAACTTCAGATGTGGCAGAGGCACCTACCTCCATTACCATAAGATTTCTACGATCATCCGAATATGGCAAGATTGTAAAGCCAGCCATACGAAGTGCATCGATACCAAGATTGCTATCTTCAATATTCACATCAAGGTCCGAATGTAATTTTTCTAAAATAGTTTTCATGAGTCCGAAACCATCCTGAACCACATCTAACCCATACTGTATTGAAAAGTATCGAATATTAGATGCAATATATGCCGCCTCATCAGGTGTCAACTCAAACCCTTCATTACTACCAATACTTTCTTCGACAAAAGCAAACATATGAAGTGCCGCACCATATTTGATGAAAAAATCACTCCCTGAAAGTAAATTAAATATTTTAGTGAATACGTCAATGTATTCAACTGCACCGGATTCATTGTTTTCAATCAGTGGGCCTAAATCCAGTGGATTAGCATGCCCAAATAAATATGCAGCCGCGAACTTAGCATAATGAAGTCCTTCAGCTTCAGCTAAGTGATAAATTTCTTTCAAGACATTGCTATCAGGCATAGTTGAAAAAGCATGTGTACGGACATTACTGTCTTCTATGATTTTTATAGGCAAATCATCATTAGCATCAATTAGATACTGCAGGGCATTTCTATATGCAGTTAGGTCATTGTTACTCTCAGGCTTAACTCTTGTTGCTACAATAAACGCAAAAGTGTTATCGGAGGCAATAGCACTATTTTTTGTTTGAGTAACGATAACACCCCAAGGAGTTAAAGGGTTAGCTGCCATAGCTCTGTGAAAAACCATATCATTTAAAGTTTCAGGTGCGCCGAATTCAAATCTAGGGTGTTGAATTAATAAATTTATTAATTCAACACTCGCTTCATCACCTCTATCTTTATATAGTTCATACAAAGACATTAATATATTAAGTGGAATATCTGCATAAACATCAGGATCATTTTCATAAGGTTCCACCATTGCTAAATGCAATACAGAATAAGTATCCAAGTCACCCTGAGTTTGCTTTAATAACCTATCCAGTTGCACTTCAGTAAGACCTGGTAAAGAAGTTTTAAATGAAGCTATATCTATAGCTCCAGTGTTATCGTCAGTAGGAATTTCTTCAAAACGATTTATTTCAAAATTAATATTGTCTGCAAAATCAGCCGCTCTCGTCCTCAACCTCAGACTAATCAGCTCTCCATCAATATCTGTGAAAGAAATTTCAACTTCATAAGGCTCATCTAAATCATCATTGAGGTCTAAATTATGATTATCAAAATTCCATTTAAAATGGATTCCTAAAGCGCCATCGATATAAAAGCTTTTTATAATTTCCGGGAGGTTAGTAAAATCCGTGTCAGTTACGACATTCAGAGAATTATTACCAAGAATACTCCGGAGTTCTTCATAACCAATACCACCCGCCTCAGTACTAAAACCTCCTGAACTATAAAAAATATTAAAATCAGTAACAGGGATGTTTTCACAGAACCTAGGATTATTACGATCTACAGCATAATCGGGATCAAGATCAAGATCGCAATTATCGTAACTCTTTTTCCGTTTTTTTCTTTTTTTACCTCTGTTACCGTCATCCCCCCATCTCTGAACCTGAACTGCAAAAGACGTACCCGCACTCACATCAGTTTTTTGCAACCACTCGATCCATTGCTGACTTTTGAGCATGTAACCAATGCCAGTATTACTGTCTTCAATATTTTCAACCGAAAAACCCGATAAATAATCTGAATTACAGTCCCCCCTCATCGTGTCTGTACATACCAATAACGTATCAAAATTTTTGTACCTTCTCTCATCAAAATTAACATCCAGCTTGATGATCAGATCGTCCCAATTCGTGGCATTAGGTAGAGTTGCTGTATTTTCGTTATATCGGACATATATGGAACTGGGTTTGAGGTAGTCATCACCATCCAAGGACAACACTTCGTCGTTACTTATGATGCTTAACTTGTCACCGTAAGCCATAATATTGAAGGTGTTTACTGCTCTAGTTCCAATGTAGGTTTTGTTAAATGTATATCTTTGCTCAATTGGACCATCATCCGTATTTAATTTCTGTATCACATATGCCCGAATGGTTAATTCTTGCTGAAATTGATCGAAAATAATATAGAGCCTATCGTAGATAGTAGTGTCATCTGCAGATGCTTCTCGCAGAATACACCTAGGATCACTAGAATCTGTACAAAATGTGATGCCTTCTTGACTACTAGCATTTGCATCATCGTGAAAGGTTTTTGTTATGTTTTCTAAATCACCAGTAGCAAACTTTCCACGATCCCAATAAATATCAATGACGTCGATTGTTTGTTTAGACCCACCATCTGGTTTAATTGTCATTTTAGCGTCTAGATCAACTTTCAAACCAATGTAGATTTGTTCGCAAGAATTATCGGGATCAGTTAAACATGACGGGTCATCACTGGGAACATCCGTCAGGAGAACACCAATTTGACTAGAAAGCTCGTTGTAAAATGCATCGGATCTCGTACGATCCTTTAATTTGAAGCTATATGATTTAGCAGCTGGATCACAATTATCTACACTAATACCATTATTGCAGTATGAAACAAAAATATCGTACAAAGGGTTTCTAGTATCTAATTGTGCAACAAGTGATACTTCTACAGCTTTTGCATTGATATTTTCAAGGTTTGTGTCTTGACCTTCTACTATACGACCATCGATTATGACAGTAACTGTTGTCTTACGGTTAGTTACAGTTGTCGTACTATCAGTATTCGGATCTATTAAATCATCATCCACCATTAAATAAACAGGCATGTCAGCCCAACCGATACTGCCTGAAACATTTTCTAATACAAGGATTTTTCCAAAAGGACCTGGGTCTGTTTGATCTATATCATCATTATTCAAGAATAATGGCCGATATGCTGCATCCCACCAATATTCACCCCGCTCAGGATTAGATAAGTAATCGATAAGAAATTGAGCATATATTGAATTCTGATCAGAAATATCCTGAGGACTAGCATTTGAACCTAAGGCGCATTCTTTTCCAAAAACCTTTGGCAAATTATCAAATTCTATAGGTGTTGAATCTCCACCGTAAATATGTAATACGGTGTAACTTTCATCGAATAGATATATTGTTGAATCATTGATATCAGTGCGAGTGGGCTTACAAACCCCTTCCCCTTCATGATTCAAGCAGCGCGCAAAGAAATAAGTTTGCATTTTTAATCGTGTCTTAAGGTCTGTAGAAGGCCCCGCAAAGGCTTTAAAGTCGTCAAAGTTGTCGGCATTGTCTGGACAACTGAAGTAAAAAGGAAACTCATCTGCATCTTCGTAATTACTAACAATAGGTGAAAGCGATGTATCTGCATTGCTTGATGAGCGTCGATTACGGCTTCGATTACGGCGTCGATTACTTGAGCCACTCAGCTCTGCAAAGTGTGCAGCAAACGCCTCATCAACAATCGACCCTTCGAAAGCAGGTACACGAAGAATCTTTTCTGAATTTTCATAAGTGAATTCATAATCCTCTAACAGATTAGAATCGACAAATCCATTATCAATGGCTTCAAGAATATTTTTCAAACCATCTTCAGAAGTGAGATCACCTTCGGTTTGGCAAAGCTCTTGAATATTATTTGCTACTAAAGAAGTCGGAACATAAGAGCTAGTTCCGGTATTGTAATCAGTTCTATCATAGGTACCGTTAGGGCATCTATACCAAGGTGTATTTTTAATACCATTACCATCAACACCATACTTATCACTGAACATTCCATATTGAATTTTCACTTGACCTGAAGCGGTTTCAATATCATCTAGAGCGCAAAATTTAGACCTAACATAATCTTTAAGGTTTTTGTTTTTACCACCATCAGAAAGATGGTGAAATAATTTTTCAACTTTATAATCATTATTATTTGGGAAATTGCTCTCTACGTTGTTAAAAACTTCTGTCAGGTAAGCAACATTACTTCCAAATTTATTACGTCTATTACTGCTAACATGGCCAGGTCCACTCCATACAGTCTTATCTTCACCAATAGAAATTTTAAAAATAGGCTTAAATCGCTCTTCGCACTCAGCCTTAGTTGCTACTCTTCCTGCTGACCCTGATCCCGATCCTGATCCTGCTGCTCTGTCTGCCCAGGCATCCCCAACCAAACTCATTGGCAAAATGCTAAAGATGATAGCCAGTACTAACCAAACATGATTATTTTTTTCTTTAGAAAATGAATCACTACAATTTAATGAGGCGTTAGTTGTCTGCTGTGATGTTTGAGGCTTCATAATCAAAATTCTCATAACGTAAAATTTTTAAATCAATTCACACTGGCAAGCTGAGCGCGCAGGGATTCAATTGTTTGTTCTGGACAAAATGGCTTGGTCGCCTGTTTGGCATCGGCGTAATACGTCTCTTTATCAACACTGTTGAGTAAGAAAACTTTTTTGTTTGGGTGTTTTTCTAAAATACTCGATTTCACAATGGCGTGAAGCGAATCAACAATGCTGTTGAATTCCAAACTGCCATAACACCAACTCTTGTCATAAGGCGTACTGAATTGCTGATTACCACTCTCAATCACCTCAGAGCCATAAGAGACTTCATACAACCCATTCGCCACCAACGCCGGCGAACCACCATATTCCAACGTAACTGTCTGCACATCAAAAAATTCAACCACCACTGCATCGATTTCTTTTTTCTTAAACGCACTGGCCACATTCGTAATCGTCTCGCGCTTTGTAGTACGGCTTTCACTTAACGTAATCGGTTTTGTTGAGGATACTAACTTCTTGCCAACTGGCATCGGAAACTCTTTCGGATCGTAAGCTTTACCAACAATGTTCGTGACCGTACGATTAGGTTCAACAGCACCCTCTTCAAAACCCTGATCCGCAACGGCATCATTTGCTGCTACGGCATCAGCATCAGGAGCACCTGTTGCATCTTCAGATAGTGAATTCTGAGCACTACCCAAGGGGTTGCTGGATTCGATGGTGGTACTTTGCGATTGCTCAGGGGGATTACCAGGGCCGCTTTGAGAAGCCAGATACAAAATGAATGTGATCGCTAAAACAGTGAAGATAAATGCTAAAGTGATTTTGCTATTCGTACTCATTATTACGATTCTCTATCCTGAATTAGTCGGAACCCCTTGATAATGCGGTAAAGAGATCACATCCATAATGTGACGCCAGTCATTTACTCAGCATTACTGTTTCAGTGTAGTAAGAAATTGCTAGGACAGATCAAAAAAAAACCAAAGATATCAATTTGATTGCATGGATGGTGAAGGTGGTGAAAATAGTGAGTTTAAGTTGGCTTGTACCAAAGCCTATCGATTACCCGGTACAGCCGGATAATGACGGGGCTGACATTAACCACCCACCTCTGGGAACCATTTTCTTAATTCTGAACTTAACTGCTCGCGTGTAAACGGCTTACCGATAAAGCCATTCATGCCCGCTTGATAACATTGCTCTTGATCATCATCTCGGGTGTTGGCCGATAACGCAATAATGGGGAGTTGCTCAGCATCGTAACCGTTCGCTCTGATTTGTCGCGTTGCTTCAAAGCCATCCAACACCGGCATCTGACAGTCCATCAATACCAAATCATATTGATGGTTCTGCACAGCCTTAACCGCCTCTTCACCATTGCAAGCCAAATCACTTTCAAGGCCTAATTTTTTTAAATGCGCTTTTGCAACTTTCTGATTCACCGCATTATCTTCAACGATCAGAATTTTATGATTCAACAGTGTTACTTCCGATGCCCCGCCGGATGTGGCACCGAATGTTTTAGCCCCCCCCAAACTGCCTTTTCCATTTTGAGACGACACACTATCAACGTAACTGCGCAATGAATCTTCCGTATTGAAGCGACGAACCGGCTTACTGACTTTCAGATCAACTCCTACCTGAAGACCCTCCCCCAGCTGCCCGTCTTCTTTATCATGAGAAGTTTTTTCATGAAAAGGCAATTGGTACGCCAACACACAGACATTCAACCGAGACTGAATGATTTGTAAATCGGATAAAAACGGCGTTAGCTCACCTGGCCAGTTAATCAAAAAACACCATTTATACTGCTCCGCGTCTTTTGAAAATAAACGTTCCCAATCCTCCAAAGAATCCAACCACACATACGGCATCTGCCATCGCCCCATTAGATTCACCAACAAATCTTTATGCAAGCCTTTCGGTGCTAACAATAGAAAACGATCGAAATGCGTTTTGATCGGAAAACGCTTCAAAGTGACTTCGTGCTGTTTTTTGAGGGGCAGGCTGATGATAAATCGACTGCCTTTGCCTTCTGTACTGCTGACTTTGATCGACCCACCCATTAACTCAACCAACCGCTTGCAAATCGCCAAACCCAATCCCGTGCCACCAAAGCGGCGGTTGATGGAACCATCTTGTTGTGAATACGGCTCAAATAGTTGATCGAGATAAGCCGAAGGGATGCCAATCCCCGTATCTTGCACTTCCAACTGTAATTGACACAGGTCTTCTTGCTCTTCTAACAAACCCACTGAAATAACAACAGATCCAGCTTCGGTAAACTTAACCGAATTGCTGATCAGATTATTCATCAGCTGCTGGATTCTGGAGGCATCCCCCCAAAAATAAACCGGTACGTTACTCTCATACACCAGCCCCAATTCAACAGACGCTTTGTTGTCATAACCGCTGTACAAAGCCAAAGTGTTCTCGAGCAAGGCTTCTAAATTAATGCGCTCTTCATCCAAGGTTACTTGATCGGCATTCAATTTTGAAAAGTCGAGAATGCTGTTAATCAACCCCAACAAGGATTGCCCCGATTGTTTCGCAACGGATAAATACCCTTTCTCTTCCGGCGAAAAGCGCTCTTCATCCAATAAATTCAACATACCCAAAACACCGTTCATCGGCGTTCTAATCTCATGACTGACATTGGCAACAAATTCAGATTTTAATCGCGAGGATTCCAACGCCGCATCCCGCGCCTGCACCAACTCATCCTCGCGCTCCTCCAACACCGTCATCATCCGGTTAAAGGCTTCGGCCATTGTGATCAGCTCGCTGGCACCCCGCTTTTCTAACCGAAGGCCACGCTCACCTTTCTGCGCTCTTTCCATCACCACAGCAAAATCAGCAAAGGGGCCGGTGGTGCGCTCGATCACCCAGGTTAAGATTAAAAACAGGATGAGACATAAAAAAAGCGAAATAGAAAAATTACCTAATATGATGGTGCGCTTCAGCTGCTTGAGCTGGTTTTTACTGATCATGACGTGAACGCGACCTAAAATTTGAATGGTCGGAGTGTCCAGCTCAAACGGAGAATCAGAAGCCCCCGAGCGTACCACCACCTGAGACCCAAACTGCCAATAATCATTGTCTTGGTATTCCAGTACCGCCGATTCACTGGTCATGGTGTAACTCTGTTCATGCCAATCCCGCACACTGCCGTGCTGGGATAAGATGGCCCCAGATGCAGCATCGGTAATCGCCGCTTGCTCAACACCCGGAAACGACAACACAAATTCAATGGCTTCAGTCGCGGTTTCTTCACTGCCATACACCAAAGCCAAGGTGCTGTTTCTGGCCAAAGCATCCGTTACCGATAACCCTTGCTGAATGGCCCTTTTCACGGCCAACTGCGTGCTTTGCCAAGACACCGCAATCGATGTGACCAACGCCAGCGTCGCAATCGCAATCAAGAAAAACGCCAAGATCTGATGCTTGAGACTTTTTCTCTCCAGCTTTTTAAACAGATGATTGTTCTTGATGACGTTAAGGAACATTTTTAGGCAACACCAATTCAAACGTTTTCATCAGCTCATGCTCAACATTGATATCAATGTGTTTCGCGGTTCTAATGTTCAATGCGGTAAAAATTTGACGTAAGGGTTGTAAGTTTTCTTCGGGAATATTGCCCTTGGCCATTTCACGACTTAACTCACCCAAATACCGGCCCATGCCAATGTTGTCGGGATAAACGCCTAATAAAACCCCTCGGTTAACCGAAGACAAACTGCTGGAAAAGACTTTTAATTTGCGCGCCCACAAGACATCCAAAATCAACGGCATGATCAACTCGTTATCCAAGGTGCTGCTGTCTTGAGGCAACCACAAGCTGTCCAATTTAGGATCCATGGTAGTCAGCACACGCCCGTAAATACGCGCTGACTCCTGAACGTTATTGGCATTGTGCGTTTGTAAGGTAAAGCCGTAGGTTTCGGCAGCGCGTTGCGCAAAATCCAATAACCAATACCAGCGTGATTCATTGATCACGACATGGATTTTTTTCGTATCAGGCGAGAGTTGCGAAAAGGTGCGAAAAATCAGATCCGGGTCTGGCGTGTAGGTCACCGTCATCGCCACATTATCTAAGCTCTCAGGTAAGGATAAGAACGCCGCGGTTAAAATCGGCGCGGCCGTGACATGCGGTGATGACTGCAGTACCTTTAAACTCCGATGCCCCAACGCAACCGACACCGCCGGTTTTTTCTTACCCAACCACTTGTCGATCGACTTCTGCTTGGATTGTCGCGTCACCGCGCGAGTGCGAACTTTGAGTCCTGAGTAGGTATTAATGCCATTGATCGTGTCTTTGAAGATCGTCGAATAGGGCTCTTTCGCTTCAGGAAATAAAATCGAAGCACCGCCAAGCTCTTCCGCAGCAAGATCGCTCGACAAAATGCCCAGCAACAGAAAGCCCAGCAAAGCACCGATTGCTTTAAACGGCCGGGCGATAATGTGATAGCAAAAAACTATCGGAATACTAACAACCATCCTGGTCCTTAACTGAAACTGAGTTTTATCCTTATCTCATTCAGTTTAGACCAGATCGATTTTAGGATGGCATTTATCCAGCTAGATACTCAATTTATTGGGATACTAAGCAGGTTCCGAACCGACCTGACCACGATGGCGTAACGCATGATCCATCAATACCAGCGCCAGCATGGCTTCTAAAATCGGCGTGGCTCGAACCCCAACGCAAGGATCATGGCGACCGGTTGTGACCACTTCGACAGCATTACCTTGCGCATCCAAGCTTTTTCCTGGCACACGAATACTGGAGGTCGGTTTGATGGCAATGCTGGCCACAATCGGCTGCCCTGAACTGATGCCACCCAACACCCCTCCGGCATGGTTTGAGGTAAAGCCATCTTCTGTCAACTCATCCCGATGATCTTCCCCGCGCTGGTTCACCACAGCAAAGCCATCCCCCAGCTCAACGCCTTTCACCGCATTAACGCTCATCAAGGCTTTGGCAATATCAGCGTCCAAACGATCAAACACGGGTTCACCCCAACCCGCGGGTACACCTGTGGCCTGCACACCTAAACGTGCCCCAATCGAAGAGCCATCACGGCGCAACGCATCAATCAGCTCCGCCCATTTTGGTACCACATCGATGTCTGGGCAGAAAAAGGGATTTTGCTCGATTTGGTCTGGATCAAATTGCTGAATTTCAATCGTGCCAATTTGTTGGCAATAACCCTGAATCTGCACCCCATAGGTTTCCAACAAGTATTTTTTAGCAATCGCACCAGCCGCTACCCTGACCGCTGTTTCACGCGCCGACGAACGGCCACCCCCACGGTAATCCCGCACACCGTATTTTTGCTGATAGGTATAGTCCGCATGCCCAGGCCGAAACTGATCTTTTATTTTTTGATAATCCCGCGAGCGTTGATCTTCATTTTCAATTAATAAACCGATGGGCGTGCCTGTGGTCACGCCTTCGAACACCCCGGAAATGATCTTCACTTGATCCGATTCGCGTCGTTGCGTGGTGTATTTTGAAGACCCCGGCCGACGCCGATCTAAATCCGTTTGCATGTCGGCTTCAGACAGTTTTAAGCCCGGAGGGCAGCCATCCACAATGGCCATCAAACCCACACCATGACTTTCACCACAGGTCGTGACTTGAAACGATTGCCCCCACGTATTACCCGACATCACTCATCCTTAACTGTTTTAATGTGTTTCTGCTTTAATTTTTTAATTTGTTTCCGCTTTAATCGTAGACCGCAAATAAGCGGCTTGTGAGACCAAGGTTTCTCTGTCCAGCATAAAAACCCCCTGGCCACCGCGGGAAAATTCTAACCAGGTCACCGGCAAGCAAGGAAACACGGTTTCAAACTGCGGCTGACTCATGCCCACTTCGACAATCATGATGCCATTTGGCTCTAGATACTCTTCTGCCGACAACAGCAGCTGTTTAACATGGTACAAACCCTCGTCTGCTGAAAACAGCGCCCCTTTTGGCTCCGCCCGATACTCTTCAGGAATATCAGTCCATTCGGATTCGGCCGCATAAGGTGGATTGGCAATGATCAAATCATAACGACGGTTGACGTTTTCAAACAAATCACTGGCAAACAGGTTAACGGCTACCTGATGGCGATCAACATTAATTTTTGCCACACTCAAGGCATCGTCCGAGACATCAATCGCATCCACATGGGTCTCAGGCAAATAAGCCGCACACGCAATGGCAATGCAGCCACTGCCTGTGCCGACATCTAAAATTGATTCCAACTCTTCAGCTGATTTCAAGTGCGCAAATCGATCTTCAATCAATTCGGCAATTGGCGAGCGCGGAATCAACACCCTGTCATCGACGTAAAACTCCAAGTCCGCAAACCAAGCTTTTTGGGTCAGATACGCCAAAGGCACGCGATCCGTGACCCGTTTTTTTACCAAGGCAATCACGTCACGACGTTCGTCTAACGTGAGTTTGGCATCTAACACTCTGGGATCCGTATCCCAAGGCAAGGCAATGGCGTGTAACACCAAGCCTAGGGCTTCATCCCAAGGATCATCGGTGCCGTGCCCAAAAAACACCTCGTACTTATTAAACGCACTGAGGGTCCAGCGCAGATAATCTCGAATACTCTCTAACGTGGTCAGCACGCCATCTGTGGTTTGGTCGTCCCAATCGGTTATTGCGCTCGAAGACATAAACTACCCTTTGGCTACCTGTTTTTGATCCTGGCCCAGTCTTTGATCCTGACCCGGTCTTTGATCCTGGCCCAATCTTTGATCCTGGCCTAAGTGCTCATAGCCTCGAGAGCGCGCCAACTGAATTTGTTTTTGTCGCTCAGCAAAACGCGTTTTATCTTCGGCTGATTTTTTTTGATAACACCGAGGGCAACTCACACCTGGCTCGTAATACTCAGACTGCTTATCAGCTTCATCAATCGGAAAGCGACACGCATGACACAAATCATACACCCCAGGTTGCAATTGATGATTCACGGTCACCCGATTATCAAATACAAAACACTCACCTTCCCACAGGCTATCATCTTCAGCCACCTGTTCTAAGTAGGCCAAGATCCCACCTTTTAAATGATAAACATGCTTAACACCATATTGCTTCAGATAGGCCGTGGATTTTTCGCAACGAATGCCCCCTGTGCAATACATCGCAACCTTTTCAATGTTGTTGGTGTCGATGTGTTGCTGAATATAATCCGGTAGCTCTCGAAAACTTTCAGTATCTGGATTAATCGCGCCTTTGAAGCGACCGATGGCCACCTCGTAATCATTGCGAGTATCCACCAGCAACACTTCCGGATCCGAAATCAGCGCATTCCAATCACGCGGCTCCACGTACTCCCCGACACAGACCAGCGGATCAATGTCCGGCTGACCCAAGGTGACGATTTCTTTTTTCAATTTCACCTTCAAACGATAAAAAGGCACGATGTTGGCGTAACTGATCTTAACATCCAAAGACTCTAAACCCGGTCGTCTCTTTAATCGACCCAAGAAAGCATCCAATTGATCTGACTTGGCCGCGATGGTGCCATTAATGCCCTCTTCAGCGACCAACAAGGTGCCTTTGATGCCCAATTCCAGCGCATCGGCCAACAAAGACTGTTGCAGCGCTGCGGGATCAGTCACCCGAAAGAATTGATACAAGGCAGCGATTTTAATTTCTTGCGAATCCATCAGTAGGTCCTTTGTTTTTTTAAGATCTTAAGGTCTTACGGCTTAGCCACCACCACGACAATGGGGGGAATTGAGCGGGCTGGCATCCGAGGCTTGCGCGTGCCACTCGCTGGGGGTCAGAGTATGCAACGCCAAGGCATGAATGCCGGCTTGCATCTGCTCTTCGAGCACTTGATACACTCGACGATGACGTTTGATCAGTGGTACCCCTTCAAAATCATTGGAGACCAATACCACTTTAAAATGGCTGTTCGCGCTTTTACCGCCAGCACCTTGAAAGCTGCGGTGCATATGACTTTCGTTTTCAACCAGCAACTGATTTACTGAAAAGTGCGATTTTAATTGTGAGGTGATTTCGGCTTCCATAGTGGACGAATTATACACGCCTAATCCAGCGATTCACCACAGAACTTACAATAATCCGCATCACGATCATGACCGCCTTTGCCACAACCTTTACATGCATGCCCAATACGACGACGGTGCAATACTTGATTGAGTTCAGCGGCATAAATCCCAGTAGGCACGGCAATCACCGCATAACCACTGATCATAACCATGGAAGCCAAGGCTTGACCCCATTGCGTTTGCGGGTAGATATCACCATAGCCAACCGTCGTCATGGTCACGATCGCCCAGTAAATGCTTTTCGGGATGCTGGTAAAGCCATAAGCCGGCCCTTCAACCAGGTACATCAGTGCACCGAAGATGACCACAACGGTACAAACCGTGTATAAGAACACCAAAATTTTACGACGGCTTTGCAGCATCGCTTCTAGCAGAGATTCCGCCTCTCCGAGAAAACCAATCAGTTTCAATACCCGAAAGACACGCAGTATTCGCAAAATTCGCAGCACGAGCATCGAATTTGCACCGGGAATGACCAGACTTAAAAAGGTAGGCAGAATCGAAAACAAATCAACCAGGCCATAAAAACTGGTCGCGTATTTTAAAGAGTGCCGAACACAATACAGACGCAACCCGTATTCCAACGTAAACAACAAGGTAAAAGACCACTCGATGATTCGCAGATACAAGCCTATTTCAGCATTGATGCTAGCAACACTCTCAAGCATCACCACCACAACACTTAATAAAATAGCCCCAATCAAACACACATCAAACAACCTGCCGGCTGGGGTGTCTGCACCAAAAATAATGGTATTTAAGCGTCGCTGTCGGTCCGACAGCTCATCTTGTCGTTCGTCTTCCAACACAATCCGCTGACCTACAAAAGATACCTGACTGTCATTGTCTATAATAAAACAAAGAGGTCAATATGCTTCCCATTAACTTACCATCGGTCTATCGAAGACCCTACAAACCGTTAGAGCAATACGACGCCATTCGCGCTCACAGATCGCAAGCTACCGACGATAATTTTTCAAAAGACAGAGGCGATCCACGCACGCAACTGAAACCCATTGAAAAGCGATTCACCAAAGACAGGCGCAAACGGCAATTGCCCATATCGAACGACCGACGCAAACAAGATCGACGTAAACACGGCCAAAACCAAAGACAACAACGATCCGATACCAAGCTAAACCGTACCAAACTAAACCGAAAAGGGGCCTTAGGTTCGTACACCAATCTGCCAATTCAAGAAGAAAAAATTACCTACCCTTCCACAAAACCACCCAAAAGCTGGCAATGGGGTCAAAGATATCAGCCAGGCGTTTGGGTGGATCTAGAAGCTTAAATCAAAAAATGTCAGTTAGGGGAGCAGCGAAGCCACAGCATCTCGCTCTTCTGACAACTCTTTTTCAGTCGCGCGTAACTTACCTTGGCTGAACTCATCAACGGGTAAATCCAATTGAATCTCAAAATCGCCGTCTTTACACACGCAAGGAAAAGAATAAATCAGCCCTTCTTCGATGCCATATTGGCCTTCACAATAAACCCCCATGCTGACCCACTGTCCATCTGAACCCAACGCCCAATCACGCATGTGATCAATGGCCGCGTTGGCTGCAGACGCTGCACTGGAAGCACCACGGGCTTTGATAATCGCCGCGCCACGCTGCTGTACGGAAGGAATGTAGGTTTCTTCATACCAAGATCGATCAATCTGATCATGCGCTGCGGCACCGGAGACAGTTGCGTAAGTCAGATCTGGGTATTGCGTTGATGAGTGATTGCCCCAAATAACCATTTTATCCACGTCCGCGACCGTTTTACCGGTTTTAGCGGCGAGTTGGTTGATCGCGCGATTGTGATCCAAACGGGTCATCGCGGTGAACTGACGTGGGTTAATGTCTGGCGCATTGCGCTGCGCAATCAACGCATTGGTATTGGCTGGGTTGCCCACCACCAACACCTTGATGTCTTTACTCGCCACTTCATTGATCGCCTTACCTTGGACTGAAAAGATTTGCGCATTGGCCTCAAGCAAATCTTTACGCTCCATACCAGGTCCGCGCGGCCGAGCCCCAACCAAGAGCGCGTAATTGGAATCTTTAAACGCGACCTTAGGATCATCCGTGCACACAATCTCTTGCAGCAATGGAAACGCACAGTCGTCCAGCTCCATCGCAACACCCTTTAACGCTTCCAGCGCTGGCGTAATTTCTAACAATTGTAAAATAACGGGTTGATCGGTTCCGAGCATTGCACCCGAAGCAATTCTAAACAACAACGCATAACTGATTTGTCCGGCCGCTCCGGTAACAGTGACTCGTACTGCAGGCTTCATACTGGATCCTTATGTGAATAAAATTAGCTGGTCATTTAAAAGAGGCGATTATATCTTTATCAGCGCAAGATGCAATCTTGCCCACCTTTATCCCCCATGAGCGCCCCCCTATGAGCGATTCAGCGACGGAGTTATACACACCCCACAGGCAAGCCTCTCAACTTTTTAACTATTTCACTAAACTTTAATCAAGAATTAACACTTATCAACCAAATAGGGTAAGTCATTGATTTTCAAAAACGTATTATTAGGCCAAAAAACATGCTTTTTGTAGAGAAGCCTTGGCACAAAAGGCTTTGGGCCACTTACCCGATGATTACCCCCAGAGTTGTCCACAGAAAATGTGGACAACTTTTTACGATCGTCATCAGAGGCCTGCTGCTGAGCCTGTTACTCCCACCTTTCAGCACTGTAAAAGCATCAGATCATGCCCCCAAGATTGCCGTGATCAATCTCATCAAAGAACCCATTTTTGATGAACGCAAACCTGAAGAAAACAAACCCATTCACCAACTGGCCAATCGACTGCACCGCATGACTGCGGACTCTGTGATCTTAAGGCAGCTGCCAATGCGAGTCGGAGACCCCTACCAACCGAGTATGATGGCAGAGGCCGAACGCATACTGCGTGCAAACCCCTACATTGCCAACGCCAGCATTGAAGTCAGCCCCATGATCGATGGTTCAAGCGATGTTGCTGTTACCATTGTTGTGCAAGACGCCTGGACGATCATACCCGGAGCATCCTACGCCAACATTGATGGTGACAATCGTTTAAGTCTCTCGATTACCGATCTCAACTTTTTAGGCCAAGGGCAAACCTTAAGGCTGGGGTACACGCAAGAAGAGGATCAAAGCGCCATCAGCAGCGCTTTGTTTGCGCCGTTTTGGTTAGGAAGCGCCACCGATTTAACCTTAAGCGCCTCAACCGGAAACGCCTTTAATGCGCAACGCATGAGCATCATCAAGCCCTTTCGCGACTTTAATGCAGCCACAACCTATGGCATCGAGGCTTACTCGGCGAATATCGAACAAAACCGTTACTTACGCACCGAAGCCTTCTACGGGTACGATCTCGACATACAGGATGCCACTATTTTCTGGGGCAAATCTTTCTGGGGCACATCATCGAGCGCTCAAAACAGGCACGCGAAAAACCGACCTATCCAGCGCTGGCGAGTGGGCCTTCATTATGAAGAGCGCTTGTTTAAAAACCAAGTCAACCGACTGCCGTCAGGCGGGCCGATCGCCAACCGACAACGAGTGAGCCCTTGGATCAGTGTCCACAGATTTAACGATAATTTCATTAAAACGCGCAACATTCGCACCTTACAGCGTGTTGAAGACCTCTTCTTGGGCCGCTCGTGGCGGTTTCGTTTGGGCTTCGCCGATAACCTAGACAACCATGAATTCAGTGGCGATCAATCAGAAAACAAAAGCAACAGGAACTACTGGGCGATCAACGCCAGCGTGCGCGATACGCTGTTTTATTCACAGCCGCAATTTTTGCAAACCCAACTCACACTGACCACACAATGGAGCACGCACAACGAACGAGAGAACTGGCTGGCCACAGCCTCCGCGAACTATTACTACCAGCCCTCTGAAAAACACCAAACCAGAATCCAAGTGCAACGCACTCAGGGCCGCTCATTGACCATAGATCGTCTGTTAACCCAAGGCGGCAATCAAGGCTTGCGTGGCTACCCAGAGTTTTATCAATTAGGCAACGAGCGCTATTTGATAAAACTCGAACAGTTGTATTTTCACGACTGGAATCTTTGGCAATTATTCCAGGTCGCGACATCAGTATACCTTGATGCCGGCAGAGCCTGGTTCAGCGAACCCAGTTTTGGCTTTACTGACTATACAGACGATGCACTTCTCTGGAATCTCGGCATCGGCTGGCGCTTAGGCTCTAACCGCATCGGCTCCGGCAGCCTACTGCACATCGACATCGCCTTTCCAATGACAGATGCTCCCAACCTATCCCCCAATCAGCTATTGCCCAATCAATTAGGCGAAGCCCCCGAGAGCTGGCGTTTTACGGTAGAGCTGAAGTCTCGACTGTAAAACGCCAATCATGTGCTAAGCGAAAGCCTACGTCGTCTTTACCACGATAGTGATTGCCTCGATTTCTCAATCCTGATCGCGCAAAATTAGGGTTATCTCCCCATCCCCCGCCACGAAAAACTCGGCGCTGGCAGTCTCCATGTAATCGAGCCTTTCCAGTTTTCGGCATGTCTCGATAATGATCATTCCAACAATCCTGTACCCATTCCCAAACATTGCCATAAATATCATAAATGCCATATAGGTTCGGCAAGTATTGTTTTATCGGTGCCGTTTCTAGGTAACCATCATCACACTTATTTGATTTAAAGCTTGGAAATCGTTTAAGAGTTTGTGCATCTGAGGCATTTGCGTATTTACATAAACCTGAAGGGTCTGATCCCCAGTGATAGCGATCTTGTGATCCAGCTCGAGCGGCATATTCCCACTCGGCTTCTGTGGGTAAACGAAACTTATAACCCGTTGTCGTGTTTATCCACTTAATAAACAGTTGTACGTCCTGCCAACTGATACACACAACAGGGTGATTTGACTCTTGTCGATAGCCTGGATCAAGCCAACTGGCTGTTTCTGACTTTACCCAAGCACCCTGATAGACCCAACATTCAGCAGACCTGAAAGCGGGATTACTCCTTACAAAAGCCTGAAATAATGCTCGAGTAACTTCCGCTTGCTGCAAATAAAAAGAATCCACATGTACTTCCACGAGCGGTCGTTCATCGGCTTGTCCATCGCGATCGCCTAGAGTTACAGGCCCTCCAAGTATGGGTACAAAAGTTAGATCTATGCCTGGGGCAATGGACAAAACTTTCTGTTCGCACAAAGCATATCTAGACGAAAACCCAATTACAGCACACAGGCAAATTGTTAATAAAATTCTAGCCATTTCTATTATAAATTCGCCATTAAAATCTGAGGTGGCTTAATATTTAATATGAACCTTTCGCTTGCCAAACAAATCACAAACCCACCAACTGATCACAGTCGTACCACGGCAATACACGACAGTTCTCTCGGCTTTGAGTCTCATGACCTCCGTAAATTAAAACCCCTGGCGCCGCTTTATCACGCGCCAACTCCCGCCACCGAGTTAAATTTTTAAAAAAATCACTCACGATCGTTTTACCCTTTTTAATTTCAATCGGCATCAGCTGACTGCCCTGATCCAAGATCACATCAATCTCAAGTTGACTTTTATCACGCCAAAAATATAAATCAGGCGAACGACTCTGTATCAGGCGCTGCTTTAGGAGTTCTGCCACAATCATATTTTCGAAAATATTGCCCGCTAACGGGTTAACCCGCACTTGCTCATCCGATTTTATATTCAACAACCAACACATCAATCCCGTATCATAAAAATACAGCTTTTCAGATTTAATGAGCCGTTTTGAGAAATTTTCAAAGTGTGGCGTTAGACGAAAGATGATATAGCTGGCTTCCAAGATCGAAATCCATTCACGCACGGTGTTATGACTGACGCCGCAATCATTGCCAATACTGGATAAATTAAGCAGCTGCCCAACTCGGCCAGCACACAAGCGTAAAAACGTTCGGAACTTATTCAGATCTTTGATTTGAATAATCTGCTGAATGTCTCGTTCAACATAGGTTTGAACGTAATTCGCGTACCAATCATCCTGAGACACGTCACGAGAATAGAGCGGGGGATAAAAGCCAGCTACTAACTGTTGATCCAGATCCGGGTACAACTGAGCCGATTGCTTAAGCTCCGTCATCGTGTACGGCGTCAATTGCAATAAGCCAATACGACCAGCCAAGGTTTGAGTCGCTTTTTCACGAAACCCAAACTGCTCAGAGCCGGTAAGAATGTATTGGCCCATCACCTGTTGCTGATCAACCAGCCCTTGGAGGTACGAAAAAAGCCTGGGATCTCGCTGCACTTCATCAATAACCAAACCATCCGGATATTGATCCAAAAAGCCCCTGGGGTCTTGCTGCACATGCTCTAACGTGTCTGGATTCTCAAGAGAAACGTAAGGCCGATCTGGAAAGCAATGCTTTGCCAGAGTCGTTTTACCCGCCTGACGGGGTCCAGTAATACCAATGACTGGGAAGCCTTTGGCCAACCGGTGCAACACCGGTTCCATTTGGCGCGGTTGGTAACTCAAAGCAACGTCCTTTTAAAACAAATACTTAACGACCTAAAATGCTCATGTTTAGACATCTTAGTGCTCATTTTTAGACATATTAGGGCAAATGGGACAAATTGTCACTGCAACTCTCAATCTGTCCGGAAAGACCAATGACCTGATTCAAGAAGATTTAATCCACCTCAAAAAACGCTAACAGCTTGTCGTGCTGAGCGCGGGCGTCATCAAAGCCTAAATCCACCAGGCGGTGCAAATAGAGTTTGTTAAACATCAAATAGGATAAAAACTCAGCGCCCGATACGGTATCAATGTCTAACGCCCGAATCAGCATTTTCTCGAACATCGTAAAATTATTTTTTGCCGACTTTTCAAAGCACTCGACAAAGAGCTCAGCCAAGTTCACGGATGGCTGAATTTTCAAAAGTTCAATCCGCTTCAAGCCTCGATCGGCGATGTCGCCGGTCACCTCATTACGTTCCAACATGGCGTTGATACGCGGCAAGTACTGATCACCAAACTCAGCCTCACTCCATTCAATTACCCGGTTAATGCGATCAATTTGCTCAATGTCACCATCAACGCTGTCCAGAAAAAATCCGCTCATAATGGTACCGAGCAACTGCCCTGTCACCGACGCCTCCTCTTCCTGAGGCAGCATACACATTTGCTCCACCGCAAAGCTGCGCTTTGAAGCCAAACTGATGGCCAACACCTTCTCCGCTCCTAACTGAATGGCCGGTGAGATCGGTGTATTCAGCCTTAACCCCCCATCGGTAAAATAATCACCATTAATTTCAATCGGCGGAAAGACCAGCGGAATCGATGCACTGGCCAACACATGATAAGGCCGAATCGGGTGCGTATAAAAACCATAGCGGCCTGAATAGTGGTAATCCGGGTGATGATTTAAAAACAACTGGCATCGACCCGTCGCCACATGCGTGGCCACCAACGCCAGCGCCTTAGTGCGACCACGACGAATATTGCGTTGAATCTGCGACCACTCGATGGTCTCGGTTAAAAATGGCAGCAAGGGTGATGCATCCAACAAGCCATTAAAATGAGAGTGGCTCTTCCGAACACCAAACACTATGTGCTTAAACAAATCCGTGGTGCTCTTATTGATAAACTGCATCAAGGCTTTGGCATCACGCTTATATATCTGACCTTCTTCCAAGCCACGCCATAGCGTCGCCAACCGACTGCCTTGGTATTGCGGCTCATGTGACATCGACGCCAAATAAGCGGCATTAATAGCCCCCACTGAGGCGCCGGTAATAATATCAAAAGGCCGCTCTCGTACCACTTGTGGCATTTGGCTACGAATGTAGGACATCACCCCCGCTTCATAAGCGCCACGAGCCCCACCACCCGACAACACCAAGGCCAATGGCCGATTTATTCCTGACATCCCTGTTATTACCTTCCTAAAAGCGAGCAAAACACTAAATTTTGATCACTTACTCAAGTCAAAATAAGGCTCCATCCCCTATTCACGCCAAATTCACCCCAAAACTGGCGTGAATAGGATGGCTAATCACGCCAGAATAACCAGCATGAAGAAAAGACACCACAATCTGTCTTACTCCCATTCAATTGTAGACGGTGGTTTCGAGGAAATGTCATAGGTCACTCGAGCGACCTGAGCGACTTGATTCATGATTCGATTGGCCACTGTTTGCAGAAAGGAAAAGGGCAAATCCGCTGCACGCGCTGTCATAAAATCCACGGTCTCAACCGCGCGAACCGACACCACGTATTCATAGCGACGACTGTCGCCTGTGACACCGACCGACTTCACCGGCAAGAACACCACAAACGCCTGACTGACCGCATCGTACAACTCAAACTCACGCAGCGCATCGGTAAAAATCGCATCCGCTTGCCGCAAGATATCGGCGTATTCTTTTTTGACTTCCCCTAAGATGCGCACGCCCAAGCCCGGCCCTGGAAACGGGTGGCGATAAATCAAGACTTCAGGCAAGCCAATGCCAACACCCAATTTACGGACTTCGTCTTTAAACAGTTCTTTTAACGGCTCTAGCAGCTTTAGGGACATTTTTTCCGGCAAACCACCCACATTGTGATGCGATTTAATCACTTTGGCTTTACCACTGGCGGCACCGGCCGATTCAATCACATCCGGATAAATAGTGCCTTGCGCCAACCACTTCACCCCTTCCAAGCGATCGGCTTCTTGCTCAAAGACCTCGACAAAGGTTTCACCAATGATTTTGCGTTTGCGCTCAGGATCAGACACGCCGGCCAACCGACTCAGAAACGTTTCTTCTGCCGCAACGTGAACCACATTAACGCCCATGTGCTCTTTAAACGTCGCCATCACTTGGTCAGCTTCATTCAAGCGCAACAACCCATTATCAACAAACACACAAACCAACTGATCCCCAATCGCCTGATGCAACAACGCAGCAACAACCGATGAATCCACTCCGCCGGACAGTCCCAGTAACACTTTGTCCTGACCAACAGTCTCTTTTATCGATTCAATTAAAGATTCAGCAATCGATTGGGTTTGCCATAACTGCTGACACCCACATTGCCCCACCAAAAAGTTTCTTAAAATGGTGTCGCCTTCCACCGAGTGCGTCACCTCAGGATGAAACTGAATGCCCCAAATAGGTAACTCACGATGCCGAATCACCGCTTGCGCCACATCGTCACTTTTAGCCAAAGTCACCAACGAATCGGACAGAGTCGCCACATGATCCCCATGACTCATCCAAACCTGAGTGTCTGCAGCGACGCCTTCCAACAACGGATCTTCGGTTAAACGCTGTACCACCGCATGACCAAACTCGCCTTGCTCACCCGGTTCGACTTGACTGCCAAAATGATGCGCCAACAACTGCATCCCATAACAAATGCCTAAGACGGGAACGCCAGCCTTTAAAACAAATTCAGGCAAGATCGGGCTGCCGGATGCGGTGACCGACTCAGGCCCGCCCGACAAAATAATGCCTGAGCACTCGAACCGCTCGGCCAAAGGAGAATCCCAGGGCAACAACTCACAATAGATGCCAATTTCGCGTACCCGGCGAGCGATCAGCTGTGTGTATTGAGACCCATAATCTAAAATCAGGATTTTATCCGCGTGAACATCGACGCTTGTCATAATTGAACTTCCAAATAAAAAGATCTAGCCAACGGGGTAATTAGGCGATTCTTTAGTGATCATCACATCGTGAACGTGACTTTCTTTCATGCCGGCGGCTGTAACCCGCACAAAGTTGGCCTGCTGGCGCATCCGCTCAATGGTGTTAGAACCGGTATAACCCATACTGGCTTTCACCCCACCCACCAATTGATGAATCACCGCGGACATCGGTCCCTTGTAAGGCACGCGACCCTCAACCCCTTCGGGAACCAATTTATCGCTGGCAATGGATTCTTGAAAATAACGATCGCTAGAGCCCTGCGTTTTGGTCATAGACCCCAAAGATCCCATCCCTCGATAGGCTTTAAAATAGCTGCCTTGATACAGTTCGACCTCACCGGGCGATTCTTCGGTGCCTGCCAGCAAACTGCCAATCATCACAACGTGCGCGCCAGCGGCAATGGATTTGGCAATGTCACCCGAAAATCGAATACCGCCGTCAGCAATAATAGATACCTCTCGACCCTGCAAGGCTTCCGCACAAGACGAAATCGCCGAAATTTGAGGCACACCGATACCAGCCACAATACGAGTCGTGCAAATGGAGCCCGGTCCGATGCCCACTTTCACCGCGTCGGCCCCTGCATCCGCCAACGCCACAGCGGCCTCAGCTGTCGCAATATTGCCCGCAATTATTTGAACATCCGGGTACTGGCTTTTGATCCATTTAACTTGAGCTATGACGCCGGCCGAATGACCATGCGCGGTATCAACCACCAACACATCCACCCCTTCCGCCACCAAAGCCGCCACGCGAGTCTGTCCTGATTCGCCAATCCCCACAGCCGCGCCCACTCGCAGCCGTCCGTGCTCGTCTTTGCACGCGTGCGGATAGGCTTCCGCTCGACTGATGTCTTTCATCGTAATCATGCCCGTGAGATGAAAGTCAGCGTTGACCACTAATATTTTTTCAATGCGGTGCTGGTGAAGCAAGGCTTTGACTTGCTCTGTCGATGCGCCTTCTTGAACAGTCACTAGCTTATCTTTGGGTGTCATGATTTGAGAAACCGGCAAATCCAATCGCTCTTCAAATCGCATATCCCGGCTGGTCACAATCCCCACCAACTCACCGGTAGAGAGCACCACAGGCACACCTGAAATTTGATGCGTACGGCGGATCTCCATAATCTCACCCACCGTCGTTTCTGGCGATACCGTTATCGGATCTTTCACCACACCGCTTTCAAACTTCTTCACGCGGCGCACTTCTTGTGCTTGATCTTCGACCGTGAGATTTTTATGCAAAATCCCCATACCGCCTTCCTGAGCCATCGCAATGGCCAAGCGAGCCTCAGTGACCGTGTCCATCGCGGAAGAAATCAAAGGGATATTCAAACGAATGCTCTGCGTCAGCTGAGTGGCCACCTGAACATCTTTCGGCAATACATCCGAGTACGCCGGGGTTAACAACACATCATCAAAGGTCAAAGCCTCACTCATCACTCTCAGCATAACATCCTCAAATGGGCCCAGAACGGGCACCCTGGCGCAAGTTTAACCGGCAATTCTATTCAATCAGACGAAGTTGGTAAACCATCAAAACCCTCCTGACCTTAAAAAACCGTTCTATTACCCTAAGCAGACTGTTAACCTAAACAGGAAATCTATAACCTTCTTCAAAACATAACTTTTTTAAAACCATGACCAGCAACATCTCTGCAGAAAACACCGTTTATAGTGTCCAAGAACTAAACAATCATGCCAAAGACCTGTTGGAAACCACCTTTTTGTCCGTAGGCGTAGAAGGAGAGATTTCCAACCTCAGCAAACCCAGGTCTGGCCATTGGTATCTCACTTTAAAAGACAATCAGGCGCAGATCCGAGCAGCCATGTTCAAGTTTCGCAACCAGCGCTGTACTGTAAAACCAAATGACGGCGACAAGGTAATCGCTTTTGGAAAAGTGAGTTTGTATACCGCACGCGGCGATTATCAACTCATTATCGACCGCCTAGAACCGGCCGGGCTCGGCGATTTGCAACGGGCTTATGACGCACTCAAAAACAAACTGACCCAGTTAGGATGGTTCGATGAAGCCACCAAAAAGCCTCTGCCCAATTACCCAACGGGGATCGCCGTCGTTACTTCCGCTACAGGAGCTGCCCTCAGAGACATTCTGGCCGTACTAAAACGGCGAGCGCCCAGCATTCCAGTTCGCATTTTTCCAAGCCAAGTCCAAGGTGCTGCAGCCACCTTACAACTGATCAAACAGCTGTATGCCGCCAATGAAGACCCAGAAACCAACGTTATCATCCTAGCGCGTGGCGGCGGCTCCATTGAAGACCTTTGGTGCTTTAATGATGAAAAAGTGGCCGAAGCAATCAAAGCCCTCTCCAAACCCCTCATCAGTGGTGTTGGCCATCAGACCGACTTTACAATTGCCGACTTCGTTGCTGACGTCAGAGCGGCCACACCCACGGCGGCCGCAGAACTGGTGAGCTTCGATCAGGGCGCCTTATTAGAACAATGTCATCTCTTTGAAAAAAGGCTCCTGCAACTCATCCAATACCAGTTGGAACGCCTAGCTCATCAAGTACAACTGGCCACCAGCCAACTAAAGAGGCCAGATCAAAAAATTGAAGAATGGCTGCAAAAACTGGATACCTTAGATGCGCGCTTATTGACGAGCATACAGCACCAGTTACAAACCACCGAACACAGGATAGAGCACCTGAACCAACGACTCCTATCGACCTCCCCCAAAATGCAGTGCCAACAAAACAATCAAACCGTGACCGCTCTGATGATTAGGCTAAAACAAGCCTTGCAAAACCAACTGCAAACAGCACAACATCAATCTCAGCAACTGACCACAAAGCTCAACACCCTCAGCCCCCTGAACACCCTCTCCCGTGGCTACAGCATCACACAAAATGCAAAAGGCCAGATCCTAACGGATGCAGTCGGAATAAATGCAGGGGATAACATAAACATCACCCTTCACAAAGGCAGCATAGAAGCTCAGGTGCTTGGCATAAATGGATCGTAGAAAATTCCATCAAACCAACTCAAGCGCAACAGCAGTCCCTTCTCCGCCACCAATACACAAGGACGCCACGCCTGTTTTCTTGCCTAAACGCTGCAGAGAATGCATTAACGTCGCAATTAACCGAGATCCGGTGGAGCCAATCGGATGACCCAACGCACAAGCACCGCCTTGAATATTGACCTTATCAGCATCCAGCTGAAACGCATCCATCGCTAACATGGTCACCATGGCAAAGGCTTCATTAATTTCATAGAGATCCACTTGATCACTCGACCACCCGACCTGCTGATACAATTTTTCCATCGCCCCAACGGGCGCAATGGTGAATTCTTCAGGTAAACGCGCGTGACTGGCATACCCTAAGATCTTAGCTTTGGGGGTCAGGTTTAATTGTTTCAAGCCCGCTTCCGTCGTTAACAATAACGCCGAAGCGCCATCTGAGATCGAGCTGGCATTGGCCGCCGTGATCGTGCCGTCTTTTGCAAAGGCCGGACGCAATTGTGGAATTTTGTCCGGCCTGGCTAAGCCGGGCTGCTCATCAACATTAACCGTCTCTTCCCCTTTACGGCTTTTTACCACCACTGGCGCCATTTCAGCTTCAAAATAACCCTGTTCAATCGCCTCTTGAGCCCGACTGAGAGAGGTGAGCGCAAATTCATCCATGGCTTCACGCGTTAACCCTTTTTTATCAGCCATGTCTTGCGCAAAGCTACCCATCAAACGCTGACTGCGCGCATCTTCCAAGCCATCAAAAAACATATGGTCATAACACTCCGAGTGCCCCATCCGCATCCCAGTGCGGGCTTTTGGCAGCAAGTAAGGCGCATTGGTCATACTTTCCATACCACCCACTAGAACACAGGTCGCAGATCCGGCTCGCAACGCATCACAGCCTTGCATCACCGCCTTCATGCCAGAACCACAAAGTTTGTTAATCGTGGTGCAACCCACGGAAGCCGGCAGGCCTGCCCCCAAAGCTGCCTGACGCGCAGGGCCTTGACCCAAGCCAGCTTGCAAGACACACCCCATGATCACTTCATCAATATTTTCAGGCGCTACATTTGAACGCTCTAAAACCGTTTTGATCGCCGCTTGCCCCAACTCAGGGGCACTGACGCCTTGAAAAGCCCCCTGAAATCCGCCCATTGCTGTCCGTACAGCATCGACAATGTAAATGGGTTGCATAGTCATTCCTCTCCCTTATACTCATTACAAGATTTCTAAATTTTTCAACAGTCTACCTTATTTGAGTCGACTCTTGATACCAAACAACGGCCCCGACAATCATTTAACTGCGCATTTTGATATTATTATGACATCTAACAATACCGATCCCAATCAGCCATCTAATCAAAACCAATCGAATCATCATCAATCGAATAACAGTGATTTCAAACTCAGCGCTGATGAAATCAGTCGCCCTGAAAAACCGCTGCGAAATGGTCGCATGGCTTCCACTGAAAAAACCAGTTCAGCTCCTAAAACAGGTTTATTGATCTTACTCATTCTGGCAGCAAACGGCGGACTTTCTTACTTACTGTGGCAACAAAAACAAGCCTTCACCGCTGAAATCAATGAACTGGAAGAGCGCTACATGAGCTCGCAATCTGAGGTTGGCAATTTAAATCAAGAATTGGAAAAAAACGCCAACGAAATTGGCTCAGACGTCACCAGCCTAAAAGAAGCCATTGCCAAAGCCAATAACAGCCTAAACGAAGCCAACTCTGAAATTCGAAAACTCTGGGTCATCGCTCACCAAACCAACAAGCCCAATATCGAAAAATTAACCAAGGAAATCAAAGCGACGGAAGCAAAAGTTGAAAAGCAATCAAAAGAATTAAGCGATACTTTAAAGTCAGTTGAAAAAACCGCTCTGGAAATTAAAACCACTCAAAACAATCACATTCAAACCGTTGAAAACATCAAACAACAACTGATCATGACTCAAAATCTATCACTTCAAGTCTCGACATTAGAAGAAACCATGCAGCAAATTGACGTCAGTAAAAAAGTCTCTGCATTAGAAAAATCCATTGCACAACACAAAAAGTCATTAGCTCAGATCAACGATCACAGAAAACAAGTGAATACTCAAATTGATCAGCTGACATCCGCATTGAGAAAACTTCAAGACCCAAGCCCAAGCGGACTCTAGAGTAACTTACTCTGGCATAGGCCCGGCAATACTGGCTGGATCCAATCGCTGATTAAACCAATTCACCCGCCAGTCAAGATGCGCGCCCGTCGAACGGCCTGTTGAACCAACATAACCCAAGACCTGACCTTGCTCAACCTGCTGACCCTCTTCGACGGCAAACGAATCCATGTGCAAGAAAGTCGAAGAAATGCCATGACCATGATCCAATACCATGGTCGCCCCTGAATAATACATATCGGGATGCGCAAGCGTCACTTCTCCGCTGGCTGGGGCTTTAACAGGCGTGCCTTTTGCGGCAGCGATATCGATACCAAAGTGTGGACGCCTGGGTTCGCCATTAAAAATACGCTGACTGCCATACACGCCCGTGATCGCGCCTTTGACCGGCCACACGAAAGTCTCACGATAAAATTCGGTGGCTAAATTTTTTTTTCTGGCCTGACCCACCTGTCGATTATCATCGCGAATGCGATTCAACGCCTCCTCTGAAGGCGCCATGTATTTTTTAGCAATGCCATTGATGCGCTGGATATTATACTCACGCTCTTTAACAGGAATTTGCCATGTTAAATCCTTGTCTTGATACACAGATCTCAACTTAACTGTGGCGGCCGCATCTCGCCCCAACCCAAAAACAAAGCGGCCATCCGTAACCCGAACCTTCCTATCTTCGATCCAGAGCTGGGCTTCTTTAGGGATAACCCCCACCACCATAGCGCCTTGAATCAACTCACCTTCTAAGGCTACCCATTCCTGCTGCCATTGCGCTTGCGTGGCTCCGCTGATAAAAAACAGTAATGCACTGATAACCAATGGTTTTAAACACAACATAATGATTTCCTTAGTTAGGCTATGAGGCATGGTAACCACAATAGAAAACAGGTCCGCAACAAAAAACAGTACCATAACTCAACCTTGATAAACATTACCAATCAGTTTTCGTGGTTAGTACTGCATTCCAAGTTCGTCACCCTAACCGAATCCTTAGCCCATGTTGCGCCTTCGGCGCGTGCGGGGTGTATAGCGCCGGTACTGTATAACGTTAATGCCTTGGCAATCTGTTTATTAACGTTAGCCCCAAGTTTATAACCTGGCGCGATAGCAGATGCCAGTATGTCCGTTATTCTTTGGTGATCGAAAGAGCCAAACGAGATACTGCCAAGCTCACCATCAAGCGCTTCTGTGTAGCACATGTAGTGCTGCGGCCCCTCACTTGCCACATAAAAAGTCCCTGTGATCGTTACTTCGGCTGGGAGTTTTACATCCACTCCCGATACGGAGAAAGCAACAGCATTGTTGTCTATCGCTGTAAATAGCAAATCCTGATTCTGTTCGTTGGTTAAGGTGGCCGTGAAAGTGGTTGTTCCAGCCGATGACGGAATACTTCCTGCCGTTATGGTGATAGTGCAAACGCTTGCAGCATCGATCGTTACTGACCAATTGTTGCGAACCATATCTATCCCCTCGGGGCATTCACCATCTGAGGGAATCTGCAGTAATCGTGTCACCGCATGAGCATGGGTAGAAGTGAGTGTGGTACAAATTAGTATGGAGCAAATTATAATAAGGGGCGTTGTTAGTTTTATCCGAACACCGAATGGTTGCACAGTTTTGCCAATTCGTTTTGGGAAGCGGCTTGCCGCTTTGCTTGTGATAATGCCCATCACGCTCATTCTCCGTCCTAATTACAATCGTTGCAGATTGAATTTAAATTACGTTAAGTCATGCATGACTCATTGCATGATCTTTACTTCTTGCCGTAATCGACGGCCCTATTAGATATTTTTATTGTGATAATAAAAGCCCGCACAACAGCAAATGATTAAATTATAGGCAATCAAAATATGATTAAAACCACTTTCGTGTACTTAAATAAGCCATTGTTTGTAACACTGCGTAAAAAATGGCGTTAATTTTGCTTAATTTGAATGATATTAATTTGACTCCTAGTAGAAAGTATTAATCTTTAAAATTTTTAAATTCCAACGGCAGATCGATACTTTGATCTTCTCGGAGGAGTTGCATCACTTGCTGCAAATCGTCGCGTTTTTTTCCGATCACTCGCACCATTTCCCCTTGAGTTTGAGACGTGACTTTTAATTTGCTTTCTTTGATTTTTTTATTGATCTCGCGCGCCAAATCTTTATCAATCCCTTGACGCAAGACGGCGACTAACTTCACCTGCTTGCCCGCCCCTGTTAATTCTTGGTATTCAATACAAGAGGGTTTAATTTTGCGTTTGATCAGAGAGTTTTCAAGCATGGGCTTCATCTGATCAATTTGAAATTCTTCATTCGCAACCAGAAGCACTTCTTTTTCTTTTAACTCAAAGCTGGCATCAACACCTTTGAAATCAAACCGATTACTTAATTCTCGGTTCGCGGTATCAATCGCGTTTTGCGCTTCGTGTTTTTCGATTTCTGAAACAATGTCAAAAGATGGCATAATTTTTACTCCTCAATTTAAACTTAAACGCTATTCAATAATTACAACACTACCCAAACTCATAAAGCACGGAATGACAACCTGATTACTCTTAACACTACTCAAACTTATGAAAATCGTCATGCTGAACTTGATTCAGCATCCAGGGGCAAATGCTCTCAACTTGTATCGGGTGAATGCTTTTATCGTGCCACTCGCCCTGGATTCTGTGTCAAGCACAGAGCGACGTCACCTCACTTGATAAGTTTTAACAGCCACTTCTCACTCGATCCACGGCCTTTAGCCAACCCTCATACAGTTGATCACTGTCCGACTCCGGCATCACAGGCACCACATTTTTCTCCAGCTGCCACTGACTTGAAATACTCACCAAATCCGGCAACACCTCAGCCCCTAAACCCGCCAAATAAGCCGCACCTAAGGCCGTGGTTTCGATCACTTTAGGTCGATCAACCGGTACCCTCAAAATATCCGCAAGACACTGCAAAACCCAATCATTAGCGACCATACCACCATCAACTCGGATGTTTTTGATGACATCACCATTCGATTGCTCCTGCATATCTTTTTGCATCGCGGTCACCAAGTCCCGCGTCTGATACGCCACCGACTGCAATGCCGCAATCACAATATCATCCGAAGTACTGGCACGCGTCAGCCCCAAAATAGCGCCTCTGGCATCCGGATCCCAATAAGGCGCTCCCAGCCCAGCAAAGGCCGGCACCAAATACACAGATTGCAACGCATTACCCTGCTCTGCAATTTTTTGGGTATCAGCGGCATGCTTGATGATTTTCAAGCCATCACGTAACCATTGAATGGCAGCGCCTGCAATAAAAATACTACCCTCTAACGCGTAAGTCGTCTCACCCTTAAGCCGATAGCCTACTGTCGTGAGCAAACGATTGGTACTGGGTACGGCTTTGGTACCGGTATTCATCATCAGAAAACACCCCGTGCCATAGGTGCTTTTGATCATTCCGGGCTCAAAGCAGGCCTGGCCGACCATCGCGGCCTGTTGATCACCCGCAATCCCGGTGATGGGGATCGCTCCCAAACCATCGATTTCGGCCTCACCTAAACGACCGGCACTGTCGCACACAACCGGTAAAATAGCCTCTGGAATATTAAACAGCTTAAGTAAATCCGCATCCCAGGATTGAGTATGAATATTAAATAACAGGGTACGCGACGCATTGGTGGCATCGGTAATATGGGTTTTCCCTTGGGTCAAGCACCACACCAAGTAGCAATCAATGGTGCCCACCGCCCACTGGCCAGACGAAGATTTTGATCGATCCGCATCGTATTGATCCAATAACCACTGAATTTTGGTGGCAGAAAAGTAGGGATCCAACAACAAGCCGGTTTTACTTTGAACCTCTGCTTCAGCTCCATAGGCTTTGAGCTGAGTACATAAATCCGCTGTGCGCCTGTCTTGCCACACAATGGCTTTATGAATCGGCTGGCCGGTGGCACGATCCCAAATGACCAAAGTTTCCCGTTGATTGGTAATGCCAATGCCGCCTATTTGACTTGACGAGATGCCGGCCTGCTCACAAGCTTTCACGCACACCGCTTGAGTGGCGGACCAAATTTCTGTCGCATCGTGCTCCACCCAAGCGTCATTGGGAAAATGCTGCTCCAGTTCAATTTGATGTTGACCGCAATTATTACCCTCTTTAGAAAAAACAATGGCTCGGGTACTGGTTGTTCCCTGATCAATAGCTAGTAAATAGGTCATAAAAAGAAGTCCATTCTTCACGGTGAAAACAGCACAGACATGAATCCAGAGTCCACGGACATGAATCCAGAGTCATTGTCTATAATAAAGGCCGCCATTTTTTCAGTTACAATTAAAGGAATCAATCCCTAACCTTCGCTTTCAAATGGGTTAACAAATACAATCATGGCACCTGAGGCACCCAATCAAACAACAAACCCCGTCGACCTCCTGATCATTGGCGGCGGCATTAATGGGGCCGGTATTGCAAGAGATGCTCAAGGCCGCGGGTTATCGGTTCATTTAGTGGAGCAAAACGATTTTGCCAGCGCCACCTCGTCGGCCAGCTCCAAATTAATCCATGGCGGATTGCGTTATCTCGAATATTACGAATTTCGTCTGGTGCGAGAAGCATTAAAAGAGCGTGATGTGCTCTTACGCATTGCGCCCAACTTAGTCACCCCGATGCGCTTCATTTTACCGCATCGCTCGCACCTAAGACCCAGCTGGATGATTCGATCGGGGTTATTTTTATATGACACACTCGCAGGCCGATCCGTATTAGAAAGATCGAAACAGTTGTCTTTGAAAGGCGACCCTCGTACCAACCCCGCTCTCACTAAAGGATTTATCTACTCTGATTGCTGGGTCGACGACGCTCGCCTGGTGATTCACAACCTGTTGGATGCCCAAAAGTTGGGAGCCACAATAGAAAATTACACCAAGTGCGTCTCCGCAAAGTTTCAAAATGGGCTCTGGACGGCGACCCTTGAATCCAATCCTCCGAATGCCCAAACCAAAGAAGCCCAACAAAAAACCATTCAAGCCAAAGTACTCATCAATGCCACCGGCCCCTGGGCGCAAACGTTTTTAGAACAAAAGCTCGAACGAAAATCCTCTCATCGTGTACGCCACATCAAAGGCAGCCACTTGATTGTGCCGAGGCAATTTTCGGGATCCGAATCCTTTATCTTACAAAACGAAGACAAGCGCATTGTGTTTGTCATCCCATACCTAGACGACTTTATGATTATCGGCACCACCGACAAAGAATACACAGGTGATTTAAGCCAAGTTAAAATCGATGACGAGGAAACCCAATATTTGTTGGATGTTTACAATCAGCATTTCCAAAAAACGCTGACCAAAGACGACATCATCAGTGATTATTCAGGCGTGAGACCTCTGTGCGATGATGAATCCGACGATCCATCGGCAATCACGCGAGATTACACGCTCGTGTTTGAAGGCCAGGAAGCAACCCAAGAAAATGCACCTCAAAGCAAGGGACCCATTCTGAACATTTTCGGCGGCAAGCTCACCACCTACCGAAAACTGGCAGAGGCCAGTTTAAAAGAACTGGAATCTGTTTTTCCTAATATGGCACCCGCCTGGACCCAAACAAAAGCCCTTCCCGGAGGCGAGATCCCCCCACAACAACTGGCCACCCAACTTGCCAGTCAATACCCCTGGTTACCACAAAGTTTGATCAAACGCTGGTGTTACAGCTATGGTAGCTTGGCTTTAAAAATCGTCGAAGGTGCCCAAAGCTTGGAACAACTCGGTACGTGTTTCGGCAACGATTTTTACGCCAAAGAAGTGGCTTATCTACAATCAAACGAGTGGGCAAACACAGCAAAAGATGTCCTGTTTAGACGCAGTAAGCTCGGCTTAGTATTAGCTGAACAAGCACAAAACAAAATAAGCTCAGCGCTAGATGAATAACACCAGTTAAGGCTCTAACTTGGGCCGACCTTCCTTGAAAGATTCCAATATGGCTGGATCAAGCTCTTCAATATAATCTTGACCCAAGTGCTTTAACTGAGTTGAAAGAAGCTCTCTATCCAGAGTTAAATCAAACCCGTCTGACCGTTCAAATTTTTCGATCCTTTCTACATGTTGGAAGATATTTTCTGCAGATGATGTTGTTAAGATGTCACTAAAAATACCTTTACAATTTTGATCTGCCCCCATTGGGCTTTCTTTTAGAGCTAAATGAAAATCCTGGCCCACTGATCTTGGCTTCAGTAATTCAGACTGATTCAGTGCCTCAATCATTAAATTTCGAAACTGCGCCAGATCAGCAAGATCACATTGGCCTTTTATTATTAATTCTTTGGCTTGGTCAAGGTTATCGGAAATAGCTTGTTGAGCTTTATCATTATTTTGTTCACCAAAAGCATTTTCTAAGTATCCAAGACCCAGATAATATTGAATAAGATTCTTGGTTGAGGACGTAAAATCATATTTTTCATTAGGAGGCATCTGGAAAGGTTTAGCTGGTTCTTTGTAATGAATCAATTGATATAAGGCCAATGTTGCCTCAGGGCTAATCGGTTGAGGACCTCTTAATGCTTCACGAATAATAGGCTGATTAGCTTTTAACTCAGCCTTTTCGGCGTAAGCGAGCAAACGAGGACGTTATTCCTCATCATTGATCAGTGCGCTATAAATTACGCCTCAATTCAATAGGAGGAAAGTAATGGCACTATCACCCAGAAGATCAGCGGAACAATGGCGAGAAATCGTTTCACAGTTTGA
>CAZECE010000085.1:0-1874 GCA_964510525.1 uncultured Pseudomonadales bacterium
GAAATTACTGGGTTTCAATCCTTTTTGCAAGTTTGGGACGGTTTAATTACACTACGGCAGTTTTTTGTACATAATTACGCAGCAAATAAGAATAATAAATAATCAGGTTTGGCTGTTGATGTCTTCTTTTTTGGTGAGTTATCTCAATCTTAAGGTTTGCCGCTATTCGAAAAAATACGGTTTTCGGATTGTGTTTCTGTGCTTTTGGGTCGGCCTGTCGGGGTGTCATGTTCGTTACATGGACCCGTACAGCGGTGAAGAGGACGCTGAGCGTGACTATCGGTCTGAAGGCATGGTCTCGTCGCTGTTTAACTTTTTGGTGGTGGGTGGCAAAAAAGCTGGGGAAAACGCCTCTATTGATCAAACAAAGAGTTTGCGTGATCAGCCTGTTCCGGCTTGTGCTCCGGTGCACATGATCAATTGGCCGTTGTTGGATGAGGCCACTCGGGCAGTGCAGCGCAGCGTATCTTGGCAGCGCAGTGTGTCTCAAGAAATATCTCAAGGGCAAGAAATATCCCAAGGGAAAGTTGCCTTTTGGCGTGCGGATGATGTCTTGGTCATGGGGTTTCCAAAAACCTTGTATCGTTCAGGTGATGCCAACATTCACTCGAGGTATTACCCGTTATTGAAGCGCTTGGCGGCTACTTTATCTCGTTATCCGATGTTGCGGGTGGAAGTCGTGGGCCTAACCGGCCAGGCAATGATTGGGCAGGGAAAAGAGCGCTCATTGGGATTGCTGCGAGCTCAGAGTATCGAGCGCTTTTTCAATAAGCGTGGTGTTGCGCCTTCTCGGACTCTTTCTTTGGAGTCTCAATACAATATTGGCCCTGAACCTTACCCATTGATGCTGACGATGTGCTTATTGCCGACTCAGAAGCCCACGTCACCCTTACTTAAACGATCGCTTTTTGATTAACCTGTCGGCGTCTATGACGGGTTTTTTCTTGTAAAAATCGGAATAATCCAGCTCGACGTGTAATTCACGATTGTTGCCATCGAGTTTTGGAATTTTCTTAATAGCTCTCAATTCCACCCCGGCTCTGAGCAGTGCCAAGGTGATGACTTTGATGTCATAGGTGCTGACGCCTTTACCTACTAATAAGTGATTGGCAGTGGGTAGGTGGGGGCGCTCGAGGGGCGGGTGAATCTGTGATTTCTTGGCAAACCGTAACGAGACGGTGACACCGGGAAGCTTGTGTTTTAACAAGTCATTGTCTTTTTCGTTGTCCATGCTGCCATTCTCGCCGCTCGACTCTTTGGCGTCATCGTCTGTTGGTTTTTCGGCTTTGTCGTCTGTTGTTTCTTCATCCTCAGAATCCAAATCAAGGTCGTTGACGCCCTCTGGTTCTGGCGGCTCTGGAAGGTAGATCTGGTAGCCCATGTTAAACAGGTATTCGGCCGTGAGCAGTTGATCGATGTCGTTGGGCAGGCGGTATATTTGGATGTTGTGATTTGTTTTGGCGTTCATGGGTTCGCCTAATAGCTGATACAGTAATTCGTCGGTATGCAGGAGGCGTTTGAAATAGGGAACGTTAAATGTCAGGCCGAGTTGGCTATAGGGGTAAAAATCATCTTCATTCTGCGCTTCAAACGCCATGATTTTTGCTGCCATCAGCGATTCTTTATGATTGCGGTTTTGCTCTATTAGAGTGCGCTCATGAAGCGTAGAAAACAGCGTATTTTGGTCGGACTGAGTTTGTGACGTGAGGATGTTGATAAAAACAGCAAAGATAATGCAAAACAGCAGAATGGGGATGGCAAGCAACAGCTTTTTAGGCTGAGTAATATCAATAAACAAAAAGCCAAGTGCCATTAAGACAATGAGCCAGGGTAAAATATAAAAAACTGTGATCATGGTCGCCTAACTGTCTATT
>CAZECE010000086.1:0-8234 GCA_964510525.1 uncultured Pseudomonadales bacterium
CAACCGCATTTTGATGTGGGACAGCATTTGATTCAGCACTTCATCTATAGACAGAGTAGACGAATCTATGAAAACAGAATCCTTTGCGGGTTTCAGAGGCGCTACCGAACGGTTCTGATCCCGCTCATCTCGTAACCTGACCTCTTCTTCCAACGCGGCGAGACTACCATCAAAGACAGTGCCTTTCAACTCTGCCCATTGTTTTAATTGGGAAAATCGGCGCTCTGCGCGGGTTTTGGCGCTGGCAGTCAGAAAAAATTTTACTGGGGCATCCGGGAAAACAACGGTCCCCATATCTCTGCCGTCGGCAACCAAGCCTGGCGCCTTACGGAACGCCCATTGCAATGCCAACAAGCCCTCCCTCACTTCCGGAATGGCGGCAATCTTTGATGCTAGGCGACCGGTTTCTTCCGTGCGCAAGGCGGCTGTGCAACGGGTTTCATCAATTAAAATATCCGTGCCATGAATGCCGGCCTCGTTTTCACTGTCAAACCGTATTGGCAATGTTTTGGCCGTCTCACCCAACTCGGCCGCGTTATCCTCAAACGCCAGGCCTTTTAAATCTGCGTAATACGCCAAACCACGATACAAGGCTCCGCTGTCCAATAAATGCCAACCTAATGTATTAGCAACGGCTTTGGCTAATGTACCCTTACCAGACCCACTGGGCCCATCAATCGTGATAACAGGTATTGCGTTTTTAATTACACTGATATCCTTATCATTATCGGGTTCATGACCTGATTCATTCACCGCTTCACTGTGTTTCATATGCCAGATTCCATTCCAGATGCCATTCCTGATGCCATTTAAATTTCCATTGAAATATTCATGCCTACTGATTTGGCACAATCCAAAAAACCCGGGAAAGAAGTCGCCACATTATTACAGTTATTTACCACAACCGGCCCACTGGCTACCGCACCGGCAACCGCAAAGGCCATTGCAATGCGATGATCGTCGTAGCTCTCAACCGCCCCCTCTTGAATGCGCCCTCCCTGAATCCGAATACCATCTGACAAAGGCGTAGCGTGCACCCCTAAAGCCTGCAAACCCGCGGCCATGCTCGCAATGCGATCACTTTCTTTGACTCTCAATTCAGATGCTCCGGTTAACAGGGTTTCACCCTGAGCACAGGCTGCGGCGACAAATAACACGGGGAACTCATCGATGGCCAAAGGCACCAGTGACTCGGGTATGGCGATACCGGTAAGCGGCGCCGATCGCACCCGAAGATCAGCGACCGGCTCAGCGCCCAATTGTCGTTTATTTAGCATTTCAATGTCGGCCCCCATCAATTTCAAGATATCGAGCACGCCAGTCCGAGTTGGATTGATGCCGACCGAGCGCAGCAGTAAATCAGATCCTGGCACGATGCTGCCCGCCACTAAGAAAAAAGCCGCTGATGAGATATCCACCGGGATTTCAATCGGCTGCGCGTTAAGTTTTTCCGGAGGGGTCATTTGCGCAGACAACCCATCGTATTGGATAGTCACTCCCATGGTTTCCAGCATGCGCTCAGTATGGTCACGGGTAATCCCCGGTGTAGTCACCGTAGTAGGACCATCGGCATAGAGGCCAGCCAACAATAACGCCGATTTTACCTGGGCACTGGCCAGAGCCAATTCGTGACTGCAACCCATAATGCTCTTAGCGGGCTTAACCGTTAACGGAGGCTTACCATCAGTTGTTTCAATCTCAGCACCCATGCGAGTAAGGGGCTTTGAGATGCGTTGCATGGGCCTTTTCGACAAGGATTCGTCCCCAATTAACGTTGATTCAAAAGACTGGCCGGCCAACAATCCCGCCAATAAACGCATGCCCGTGCCGGCATTGCCTAAGTCCAGCGGGGCCGCTGGGGCTTTTAGGCCGTGTATGCCAACCCCATGAATCCGTAACTGGGTGTCACTCAGCCGGTCAATTTGCACGCCCATCTGCTGAAACGCTTTCATAGTAGCCAGGCTGTCTTCACCGGCCAAAAAACCGGTCACCTCGGTTACGCCTTCGGCAATAGAGCCCAGCATCACACTTCGATGGGAGATGGATTTATCACCCGGCAACATCAGTTCGCCTGATAATGCGTGAGCGGCTTTGACGTGATAATTAATCTGTTTCATTCATATCCTTGATCACTGATTTAAATACCTCGCGCCCTTCTTTTAGCGCGGTTGCCACATAAACCCCATGGAAATAGAGCGCATGCGGGTATTGCTTAAACACTACAGAGCACTTCAGCGCCTGCTCTAGAAACACCTTAAACCGTTCTGCGCTGTTTTTTAACAACTCCCGATCGCCGCAACTGATCAATATTTTCATTGCAGCATTCTGCTCGGCTGTTTCAGTTTTTACAGCTGTAGAGGGTGCAATGTCCGCACCCACTGCGGATTGTAAAACGCGCCAGCTGGGTGTCAACGCCTGACGCAACACCTCTACCCCTTGGGCCGGCAAAACCGGATCATTACTGCGCTCAATATCTAGGCTATCCAATCCATCTATGTACAACGGGCTGATGAAGTGCGCCGTGCCAGTAAAAGGGGTCTTTTGGTGCTGAAGCCAAAGCAGCAGCTGCCCCATCAAGACAGCACCCGCCGAATCACTTAACAAATAAGGCGGTGCATCCGACTCAGCCATAGCTGTGTCATTACCCGCTACAACATGCTGATAAAGCGCAACCACCTCTTCAAACATCTGCAGCATAATCGTTTCATCGCGAAAGTTCTTCGCATTCAGTTTGGTATAATCCAACACCCAAACATTATACCCTGCCCGATAAAACTGGCGGGCAAACCCATTGTGCGTGTAAGGCCCATAACAAAATACGCCACCTGGACAGATAATCAGATTGGGCCGTGTTGACTGATGAGGTGAGGATTGTTTTGGATGCACGTATGCCAAAAAGCGAACAACGGCCTCTTTATTTGTTACCACGCCTTGGTAAGACAATGCTCGACGTTCCGGCAGACTAGTTGCCATAGGAAAACTTGACAGTCGAAAGCTTAACAGCCGCCCGATTATGTTGATCAAGCCATTAAACCCACTGGCCAATAACAAACTGGGTTTATTAAACGCAAACCAACGAAACGCAAAAGAACGCAGTAAAACCAGCAACAAATAGCGCAATCCGGTAAATGCAATAGAAGGCTTAGCGTGCTCAGAGGGCTCAAAGTGCTCAGAAGGCTTGTTCGTAGGCTTAGAGAAATGAAAAGCTCTGCGAAAAACGTTCAATCTAATTCACTTGAGAACTGAGTGCGGACCGCTTTAGCGGCTTGGCATAACGCCAATATCCCCGTCGCATCACCAGCTTTTAATAGGCCCTCAACGTGCTGTAATTTTTCTTGAAAGCGTTGCAATGCGCTCAGGACTTCCGTTTGGTTGGTCAGTAATATATCCCGCCACATGATGGGATCGCTGGCTGCAATGCGGGTAAAATCCCGTAAGCCACCGGCCGCATTGGCAATGACCTGCTCAACATCCGTAGAGGCCACCTCTTTACCCAATAAGGCTTCAACATAGGCAAAAGCCACCAAGTGTGGCAAATGACTGGACGTTGCCAAAACACGATCGTGCATGTCTACGGACATAGAAACCACTGTCGCTTGCACACGTTGCCACAACCTCGTTACTTTGGATATAGCCTCAACGTGAGTATTGGGAAGTGGCGTTAAGATAACACGTCGACCTTGAAACAAATCAGGCTTACCCGCATCAAAGCCACTTTGTTCGGAACCGGCAATTGGGTGTCCGGGCACCACTTGCGGCGAGCATTCTGGCAAATAGGTTTGGACGGCGTCTATTACCGGCTGTTTCACACTGCCTACATCGGTAATCACGGTATTGGCTTGAAGGTGGGGTTTTATTGCTTGCAACAGTTCGGGAATGGCACTTAAAGGCGCGCATAACACAATAATGTCCGTCACACCTGCCCAGTCGGAAACATCCGAACTGGCGCCATCAAACCAACCTGAGCCCGTCGCCTTTACCACGGTTTCCGCTCGGCGGGCGTAGCCGTAGATCTTGCCCTCATAACCCGCTTGTGAAAGGCCAGCGGCCAACGAGGTGCCGATCAATCCACACCCGAGGATTAGCAAAGTATCAGTGAGCGTATCTGTATTGATTCCCATAGGATTGGTTGACATCAAGGCGTTAACTCCGACAACACATCGATCAGTTGATCTCTAAAAAACGCATTTTCATGCGTGAGCCCCAAGCTTACCCGCAAATGCTTTGGCAACCCATAATCGGCAATGCTGCGCGTAATCACGCCTTTTTTTAACAACCGCTCATAAACCTGAACCCCATCACCCACATCCAAGGTAACAAAGTTAGCGACTGAATCGATGTATGACAGATTATGGTGATCCGCCCACTGATTCATCGTATTCAGTTCGTCACTGTTGTGTTTAACAGCACGACTTAAATGATCGGCGTCTTCCAAACACAGCTCAGCCGCTCGCAAGCCTAATTCATTAACATTAAACGGCTGGCGCACACGATTCAAATAATCAGCAATCTCAGGCGACGACAAACCATAACCCACTCGTAAGCCCGCCAGACCATAAGCTTTGGAAAAAGTGCGCGTTACCATCACATTGGGGTATTGCTTCATTAATTGAATACCACAAGGATAATCATCAAAACCGATAGAACCGGCCGCTGCAGTAGGCTTAACGTATTCCGCATAGGCTTCATCCAACACGACTAAGGTGGTGTTAGGCACGGCTTGTAACAAAGGTTCCAGTTCCGATTGGGTAAAACAACTGCCTGTTGGGTTATTCGGATTGGCCAAAAATATCAACTTTGGAGCCGGTCGCTCCGATAAGGTTGCGATAAATTGCGCAAGGTCATGACCGAAATTTTTAGCCGCTATTTCACGCCCCACACCGCCACACTGCTGCACCACCAAGCGATACACGGCAAACGAATGTTCACTGAACCAGGCCTCATCCCCTGGCTGCAAAAATGCTTGTGCAATTTGCGCCAGGACATCATTTGAGCCATTGCCTAACGTCATTTGGTCAACGTCACATCCGGTGTGTTCGCGCAAAGCGCACTTGAGACGGTAGCCGTTGCCATCGGGGTAGCGCGCCAATGCCTGATTATCGAGATCGGAAAAAATCTGAGTGGCGGCAAACAAGCGCTTAGTAACCAATGGGCTCGGCCCTAAGGGAGATTCGTTGCTGGCCAACTTGATGATGTCGTTTTCCGCGAGCCCGGTTTCACGGGCCAACTCATCAATCGGCTTGCCCGGCTGGTAAGGTTTTAAGGCGGCGACTTCAGGTTTAGCAGTAACAGTCATATCAATTAACAATCATAAAACAGGTATAAATTACAGCACAGCCCTAGGGTAAGATCCTAAACACCTCAGATCCACCACATCGGCTCGGATTTTTTCAAAAACGGATTGTACCGCCGCATCCGATTCATGCCCTAGGAAGTCAATGAAAAACACATAGCCCCACATGTCATCCCGCGAGGGTCGGGTTTCTATGCGAGTCAGGCTAATATCGGCATCGGAAAAAGGCGCCAATAACCGAAACAAAGCCCCAGGCGCATTTGGCGTCGAGACAATGATCGAGGTTTTATCATCGCCAGAGGGTTTTAACTCTTGGCGGCCAATGATTAAAAATCGAGTTGTGTTGTTTGGGTTGTCTTCAATTTTTTCAGCCAGCTTGGTTAGACCATAGATTTCCGCAGCCATATCACCCGCAATTGCCGCGGCATGCCATTCGCTTTGAATGCGCTTGGCGGCATCGGCGTTACTGCTCACGGCGTGACGCTCTACCTGTGGCCAATGGGCGTCCAGCCACTGTCGACACTGACCTAAGGATTGCGGATGTGAGTAAATGCGAGTGATGTGGTTCGGTTTGGTGGTCTCACTGATCAACAAGTTCTGATGAATACGCAACTCGACCTCACCACAAATGCGCAAATCATAATTTGAAAACGCATCCAGCGTGGTATTCACTATCCCTTCAGAGGAGTTCTCAACGGGCACCACGCCAAAATTAGCCGCACCTGCGGCCACTTCTCGAAATACCTCACCAATGGTTCCTAAGGGAATGGTTTTGACCGAATCCCCAAAATGCTTAACCGCCGCTTCTTGGGTAAAGGTGCCCTCTGGGCCTAAAAAAGCGATTTTCAGCTGCTGCTCCAGCGCCAAACAGCACGACATGATCTGTCGAAACAATCGCGCCATGCTTTCATCATCAATAGGACCTTTGTTGCGCTCCATGACTTTTTTCAGCACTTGTGCTTCACGCTCTGGACGAAAGTACTGAGTACTGTCATCGGTTGAGCTACTGTCATTCGTTAAGCTACTGGCGTCCGTTGAGCGGCTCGCTGAATCATGACCTGATAGCTGGTGCTGCTTTTTGATCTTAGCCACAGTGAGAGCGCATAAGGCACGTTCGGTGACCAGCGTTTGAATCTCCTGATCAAGTTCATCAATGCGCTTTCTAGGCTGCTCTAATGCTTGATCGGCAGAGGCTTGATCCGCGGTGAGGTCTGTGTTGCTGGGTTCATCACTCATATTAGGGCCCATATTGGGGTGTTTATCCATGCCTATTGGCAAAATCAGACATAAAGTCGATGAGTGCATCGACCGCCTCTTCGGGTACCGCATTGTACAAACTGGCGCGCATGCCACCGACCATACGATGCCCTTTTAAAAACAGTAAGCCAGCCTGCCTGGATTCACTCAAAAAATCCGCGTCTTTTTCTTCATTGGATAAAATAAACGGAATGTTCATCCAAGATCGGCAATGCTTCGCAACAGGATTACGGTAGAAATCATGACCGTCAATAAACGCGTATAACTTGTTGGCTTTGCGCTGATTCACCTGTGCCATGGCTGCAACGCCACCTTGCTCTTTGAGCCATTGGAACACCAAACCCGCCATGTACCAAGCAAAGGTATTGGGGGTATTAAACATGGAATCGTTATCAGCATAGGTTTTGTATTGCAACAGTTTAGGGGTCTCAGGCAATGCACAATCCAATAAATCGTCGCGGACAATCATCAACGAAAAACCCGAAGGCCCAATGTTCTTTTGTGCGCCCGCATAAATGATCCCATATTGACTGACATCAATAGGACGTGAAAACAGCGTTGAGGACATATCTGCCACCAGCGGCGTGCCCTCTGGGTACGCGGACAGAACAGGAAGATTGTGAAACTCCAATCCCTGAATGGTTTCATTGGGGGTAAAGTGCAAATACGCGGCTTTTGGGTTTGCTTGCCACTGCTCAGACGCGGGTATTTCAGTGAACTGACTCACAGAGGCATCCGCCACAACGTTAACCTCACCAAAACGTTTAGCCTCTTCAATGGCTTTTTTAGACCAAATACCGGTATTGGCGTAATCAAACTCGGGACGAACATCTACATTCGAGCTACGGCCAGCTAAGTTCGTGGTGCGACCAGCTAGGTTCGTGGTGCGACCAGCCAGATTTAAAGGCACCATGGAGAATTGTAAGCTCGCGCCGCCATGGCCAAATAAAATTCGGTAATTGTCCGGAACTTGCAACAACTCGCGCACATCTTGAGTCGCTTGATTCGCAATTTCCAAGTATTCAGGACTGCGGTGGCTGATCTCCATCACGGAGATGCCCATGCCTCGAAAATCCAGCAACTCCGCTTGGGCTTTTTCCAAAACAGCTTTGGGGATAGCAGCAGGGCCTGGTGAAAAATTATAAACCTCTGAATCATAAACGTCTGCCATAAATCAGACGCCTTCTTCTTCACTGCCAGAGTTTGAATCGTCACTGGAAGCGCCCGATTCCTCGTTATTCGGTTCATCGTTAGCAGAACCTGGTTCACCCGGTTGAACCGCTTCATCAGATTGAACCGCTTCATCAGGTTGCACACCGAGACTATCGATGCGTTCAACACCAACCAATTGCTCACCTTCGGAGACCTTAATGAGGGTAACCCCTTGAGTGTTGCGGCCTAATACCGAGACCCCATCAACCCGAGTGCGGACCAGGGTACCTTGATCACTGATCAACATAACTTCGTCGTTATCCGCCACAGGAATGACGCCGACCATGTCGCCGTTACGGGAATTGGTGATCATGGCAATCACGCCCTGGCCGCCACGACCTTGGAGATTGAAATCATCAATGCGCGTGCGCTTACCATAGCCTTTTGAGCTGGCAGTGAGCAATTCCTCACCCGCTTTTTCAATGATCAGTGAGATCACCTTATGACCATCAGGGACTTTAATGCCGCGGAC
>CAZECE010000087.1:0-94266 GCA_964510525.1 uncultured Pseudomonadales bacterium
GTATCTGATTCGTACTCCACGTGCGCTGTCGCAATCGTAATACCGCGCTCTTTCTCTTCCGGCGCATTATCGATACCGTCAAACGCCACCGCATCGCCACCCCACACTTCTGAACACACACGCGTCAGCGCCGCTGTCAGCGTGGTCTTGCCGTGGTCTACGTGGCCTATCGTGCCCACATTCACGTGGGGCTTGTTACGTTCAAATTGCTCTTTTGCCATTTTGACAGTCTCCTAAGCAACCTTGCGGCTATCGTTGGTAACGGGGCTTGGCCTCGTCGTAAAAAATCGTTGTTCCCGAACTACCTTGTCTACGTTCTCACTTACACTATCGCGCCCCAGTGAGATGGAGCTCATAACCGGATTTGAACCGGTGACCTCTTCCTTACCAAGGAAGTGCTCTACCGACTGAGCTATATGAGCACTCTAATCACTGGAGCGGGTAGCGGGGATCGAACCCGCATCATCAGCTTGGAAGGCTGAGGTTCTACCATTGAACTATACCCGCAAAACCAACTCAACGTACCACCAAAAAAAACGACAAACATTCTGGTGGAGGGGGCAGGATTCGAACCTGCGAAGGCTTAGCCGCCAGATTTACAGTCTGGTCCCTTTGACCGCTCGGGAACCCCTCCTATTCAACCTATCCAATTGCTTGTGGAGCTGGCGAGAGGAGTCGAACCCCCGACCGGCTGATTACAAGTCAGCTGCTCTACCAACTGAGCTACGCCAGCACAAACAAAACTGGATGCGGGATTCTAAGAGATGTCATTGAAAAACACAATCAATTACAAGCAACTTGCGTAAGATTTTGATTTAAAGAGCTCATTTCTTCAAAAACAACCTCAAAAGCACCCTCATCAACCCGACTAACTTTTAAAGAATACTCCATCTGCTCAAAATCCACCTCTTCGACAACCGCACCAGCAACTACTGCACCCACCTTTTTCAAATAACCATCCGCTATCACCTGACTCAAAAACGGACCTACAACCTGCCTACCCTCTAACGCCGGCTCTTTTGCCAAAACCATTACCAAACCATTGCGAACCAAAACGGCATCCAGCAACTGAAGATCCTCGCGCCCCAATCCTTGCGGAATAGCCAACCAAAAGGTTTTCGTAACACCCAACACCTTTTGAGAAACAACGGCTGCAGCACCAAGCTCCTCAAACCGACTTACAAACTGAGTTGCCGCTGCCTGAGTAAAAAAACCTTTTACCTTACGACAAACATCGCTAGACACACCATCTACTGACAAAGATTTTGCAAGCTTACCTACATCATCAATCGCCGAATTCGCCTTTACCCCTACTTGAGAGACACCTTCTTCAGAGATATTTTTTTTCAGACTGAACTCATCTTGCTCTTTCAGACCACCATCAACGCGATCCTCAACAGCACTTCGCTCACTTAACAACAGCAGGGAGCCCTCAGAACCTTTAGAGGCTACACCCGAATCTAAAGAAAAATACCAAGGATAAAAAACAAAAGACCAAAACGAATAGCCAACAAAAACTAACAACACCCACCAAAAGTAGCGCCTCACACGCACCACCTTAAGAAAAACACAATTCTGAAATCAAGCCAAAACACACCCAACCTATCAAGCACGAACCTAGTCTACCTGAACAAGACCACCCGTATCCGCTGGACTGAAAGCCGAGATACCTTCAGAGGTTTCCAGCCGCAAACGCCCAACCTCATCAATACCCAACACATAACCTTTAACACTCCTACCAGCCGAATCAAACATCACCTCTCGATCTCGCAAGCAATCGTATCGCCGCCACTTTTCAAGCGTTGACTTAATTGCTACCTCATCCATGGCAACAACTTCTAAAAGGGACTCAAATAAGCGGGCCGACAAAGGATTTCTCAATACGCTCTTAAGCCCTAACACATCCTGCAAGCAAGCCGCACCCTCTTCATTAGGCCTCATGTAAGAGGAAGACCGCACCCACAACCTAACCCCCAAAACCAACACCTGACGACCACTCGACACCGACTCTAGACGAACATCCACACCACCCAATCTTTTCTCGGAAACCATTAAATCAGCTGGCCAACGCACCTTTCCATTTAACCCTGAACCCACTCCAGCACCAAGAGACTCAAGGACTTTTAAAGTAGCCACAACAGAAAGAGCAGCAGAAGACAGCCCACCCACCTCACCAGACCATTCCGACGCCACCGCCAAATCAAGACTGGAGCCAAAATTCGTATGACGCCCCCGCCCATACTTCACTTTACCCAGCACCCGCGACTCAGCTGCCACTAGAAAAGGGTTAACACCACCAATACGCTTAAATTCAGACAACGCCAAATCTGCAGGCGACTCAACCGCATCCAACACCATTAACCCACCCAGCCCGGAAACCACTGAAGGCGACAACCCAGCCTGAATTTTTTCTGCATCCAAAAGATCTATTCCACCAGGAATTTGATACCCCTTACCTGGAACAGCATGCACGATAAGACCAAAATCAGTCAGTTTTTTAATTTGCTTCCAAACAGCAGCACGACTTACCTGAAGCAAACCACCAATCTCAGAACCCGAATGAAAGCGCCCATCGGACAAAAAATCAATCAGCCGCCTATTAATCATGAGTCACACTCCATTACACCCACCAAATCAAAAAAGAACAAAATAACACCAATTTCGCCTCATAGCCAACAAACCATTAACCCCATACAGGAGAGTGCTTATTGCCCTACAAAAAAACAAGTAAACACCAAGTCGACACCATAAATAAAGACATTTACTGAGAATATTTGTGCTTTATCAAAAAAAACTCAAAACAAACCGTCTTAGCGCTGCCCGGATTTTAACAAAACCTTCGCAATCTGCCGCTTACCGGCCTGAATAACATAAGCTCCCGACACAGCTAACTCCAACCCAACATCAACCACTTGCCTGCCATTTACATACACCACACCTCGACCCAAAGCATCGCGCGCCGCATTACTGTTCTTAACCAAGCCAGACAATCGCAAAGCCGCACCAATAGGAAGCACTTCTTGCGCGCCACAATACACCACCACCTCTTCTAAGTCTTCGGGAATTTCACCCAGCACCGCTTGATTACCCGCTGCATGCTCCGCCGACAAGGCCGTTTTATGATCGTACAAAAGCGTAATAACGTCAGCCGCGAGGATTTTCTTGATCTCCTTAGGATTTTCACCCGCCTCGACCCTAGCTCGCAACGCTACAATGTCATCCTCCGATCTATCCGTCAAAAGCTCAAAATACCGCCACATAATAGCGTCTGGCAGCGAAAGTAATTTACGAAACATAACCCCTGGTGCCTCCGTCAGACCTATAGCATTCTGATATGATTTTGACATCTTACGCACACCATCAGTGCCTTCAAGGAGCGGCATGGTCATAATGACCTGAGGCTCATCAGCCAAGCAATCCGAAGCAGTACCGTATTGCTTTTGCAAAGTACGCCCCATCAGCAAATTAAATTTTTGATCCGTCCCCCCCAGCTCAACATCGGAACATAACGCAACAGAATCATAGCCTTGTATCAATGGATAAAGGAATTCATGGATACCAATGGCTTGCTGAGATTTAAACCGTTTATCAAAGTCATCACGCTCCAACATACGAGAAACAGTGTAAGATGAAGTCAATCTCACCCAATCCGCAGCCGCTATATCATTCATCCATTCAGTATTAAACCGCACGCTCACCTGGTCTAGGTCAAGCATTTTAGCAGCCTGGTCGGCATAGGTTTTTGCATTTTCAGCCACTTCAGCAGCCGAAAGTGGTTTACGCGTCACATTTTTGCCCGTTGGATCACCTATTAAAGCAGTAAAATCTCCCACCAAAAACACCACTTTATGGCCAAAACCCTGAAATTGACGAAGCTTTTTCAACAAAACCGCATGACCCAAATGCAGGTCTGGCGCAGTAGGATCAAACCCTGCTTTAATAACAAGCGGGCGGCCCGTTTTGAGCTTCTGCAAAAGGACGTCAGCCGACACACACTCCTCAACCCCTCTTAATAACACTTGAAGCTGATGCTCAATCGAATGCATAAAGACCCCCTACCTTAACGTGAATTATGGCTACCAAACTTGCTTTAACTCTTTAAAAAAGCGAGGAATTTAACCTATTGTAACCACCCAAGCAAAGCGGTTGGCATTTTGCTCTAAGATCCCATAAAATGCCAGGCTTGGTCATAGGAAGACCTCAAAAAAACTGGACGCTCATATTAAGGCATCAACGAGAGCTGCACCCTTTTTAGATATCATCAAATGGGCTTCATCTACGCTTTATGTCACTCTGACTCACTTACAGCCATCCATTAAAGCATCGCCCACCGGAAACTTGATGACTTTCATTACCCTACTAAACTTAAATCAAATGAAAATCAGATATGAATCCGTAAGTTAACTCATGTTATATACTTAAGGTTAAATGAAAACATTGAGCCCTAGACGCTTATGACAAAACCAATCGCTTTTTTAAATCCAAACACGCCAAATCATCATCACCCAATCATCGTCTATGCGATAGGCTGCATCGTTATCATCAGCAGCTTAGTCATCGGACAACAAGTGAGCCCAAAAGCCCATGCCTCGCTCGCCAAAAGCAGCGCATTTACCGACCAAACGATCCCAACGAACGGATCCAACTCCGAGACCGCAGGGCATCCAGCCATTTTAAATCACCTCGATACAAGCGCAGCCCAATCAAATCCCACTAACACCATTAACAGCACCTCGACACCCCACCCCAGCACACCGAATGCACTGATCAACAAAAGCATCAGCCAGCTCGATAAAAACAGCCACCAAAAAAAGAAGAATGAATTAACCACACAGGTTAAATCAGGTGAAAGCCTGGCAAAAATATTCAAGCGGCTGAACTTAAATCATTCGGACCTCAACCAACTGATTGCCGCTAGCCCTGAAAAGCATTATTTCAGACGCCTACAACCTGGCCAATCTCTGCACTTCAGACTCTCGCAAAACAGAGAGGTGATCGAATTAACCATCGACGAAAACCCGCTTGAAAATACCCGTTTTTTGAAACAAGGCAAACGGTTTAACCACACAATAAGCAGCAAAATACGCTCGACAGAAACCAGATTTGCCTCTGGCACCATAGAAAACTCCCTCTACCTTGCTGGCAAGAAAGCCAACCTCAACAACAAGTTGATAATGGATCTAGCCAACATCTTTGCCTGGGACATCGACTTTTCTCAAGACATAAGAGCAGGAGATCAATTTGAAGTACTCTACGAAGCAAACGTATTAGAAAACCAAGAAGCCATACCCAGTAAAATCCTTTTAGCTCGCTTTACCAATCGAAACAGGCCTTATACCGCCATCGAATTTACCGATTCAAACAATAACAGCCGCTACTACACCGAAGAAGGTTACAGCATGCAGAAAACCTTCCTAAGAACTCCGGTGGATTTTGCTCGCATTTCCTCGCATTTCAACCTAAAACGCAAACACCCCATTCTCCACACCATCAGAGCCCACAAAGGAGTTGATTACGCCGCCAAAACGGGCACCCCCATCAAAGCAACCGCCGATGGAAGAGTCAGCTTTATTGGCCGTAAAGGCGGTTATGGAAAAACCATCATCTTGCAGCACCACAACAACATCACCACACTGTACGCCCACTTACACCGGTTCAGCCCCAACTTGCGCAAAGGCACCAAAATCACCCAAGGACAAACCATTGGGCAAGTAGGCAGCACAGGGCTAGCCAGCGGCCCACATCTTCACTATGAGTTTAGAGTGGCCGGCCGCCATAAAAACCCGGTTACGGTAAAACTGCCAAACGCTAAACCCATCGAAGTTAAAAACAAATTGGCGTTTCAAACACGCAGCCAACAATTACTGGCGCAACTTAAAACCCACGAAAAAGCACAATTATTGGCTAAGAATACTCATCTTCATCGAAGCAAACCTCTTTAGAGCGGCCCCGTGAACGGCAAAAACCTTTATATAGGCGTCATGTCTGGAACCAGCTTAGATGCTGCCGATGCAATCGTCGCTTCTTTTTCACAAACAAAAATTCAATGCCTTGAACACCAACAAACACCAATAGCCCCAGATCTTCAACAAACCATTCTGACACTCTGCAAACCCGGGCCCAACGAAATAGAAAAACTCGCGTCCGCAGACAACCAGCTAGCCGAACTTTACACCCTCACCATCACCAATCTTTTAAAAAAAGCCAAATTAAAGCCTACCGACATAAGAGCCATTGGGCTACACGGACAAACCATACGACACCTACCTGAGCTTGGTAACACCATTCAAATTGGCAACCCAAATCTAGTGGCACTTAAAACGCAAATCCCTACCGTTTTTGATGTACGCAGAAAAAACATGGCCAGTGGCGGACAGGGCGCCCCTCTCGCACCAGCCTTCCACCAAACCCTCTTCCACACTCCAAAAAGCGACCGCATCATCGTGAATATTGGGGGAATTGCCAACATTTCCTGCATCCCCAAAAACGGAAGCGGTCATTATGGTTTTGACACCGGCCCTGGCAACTTATTAATGAACGAATGGATACACCAACATCTACAACAACAATACGATGACCAGGGTCAGTGGGCTGCATCAGGAAATGTGATTCCTGAATTACTAAAGCGCTTTCTTGAGCACCCATACTTTGAAGTACTCCCCCCTAAAAGCACAGGCCGAGAAAGCTTTAACCTAAAATGGCTTGAAAAAACTATTAAAGAAACCAACCAACTGTATACTCCCCAAAATATCCAGTGCACCCTGGCCCACCTCACAGCAGAAACCATTTCTCGCGGCATTCAACAAACAAACATCACGGATGGGGAATTAATTGTTTGCGGAGGTGGCGCCAAAAATAAATTTGTCATGTCGCTGTTAGCGGAAAAATTAGCGCCTAATTTTTGCGTAAACCCTTCTGACAAACTTGGAATAAACAGCCAGCACATTGAAGCCTTGATGATGGCTTGGCTTGCCAAGCTTAGAATAGAAGAAACCCCGGTCGACTTAAAAAGCACAACAGGCAGCTTTCGCAACACAGTGCTTGGCAGTCTGTACACGCCACAGTGACAAAGGCTCGCTATTTAACAACTTTTAAAAAAGAGGGCTTTGGCTTCTCAGCTTGCTGAGGCTTTCGTTTTGCTTCACGAATTTTAGGTGTTTTTGGTGGCGGCTGAATATCACCAGTCTTTTCAAAAAACACACCCATCGTATTTTCTTGAGCGTAAATGGCTAAAATAGCCTGAATGGGCAAGTACACTCCCAAATCAACCCCCGAAAATCGGCCATTAAAAGACACAAAGTCATTTTCTAGAGCCAACTCAGCAACTGCATCAGGGGATATATTTAGGACAATTTTTCCTTGTTTGATAAACTCCTGCGGTACTTCAACCCCCTCTAATTCCGCATTAGCCAGCACAAAAGGCGTCAAGGCATTATCATTTATCCACTGATACACGGCCCTAACAATATAAGGGCGGGAGCTGATCAACACGCAGTCTGTCATTTAGCGAGCTGCCAACCACCTTGCTCACGTTCGACATCAGATAAGGACACTTCAAAAGAATCCCTTTGAAACAGCCGTTTAGCATACTCAATCAAATCTTTTGCCGCTTTTTTTGGCATCTCGATTTCCATTGCATCCAAACGCCACAAAATAGGTGCTACACAGCAATCTATAAGAGTGAACTCGTCACTCATAAAATATGGCTTTTCAGAGAAAATAGGCGATACAGCCAGTAAGCTCTCTCTTAGCACTTGGCGACTTTCAGCAACCTCTTCACGACTCGAAGAAGGATCCATAATCGTATCCACATGCGCACACCAATCCTTCTCGACCCGATAGATCCACAATCGATTCTGCGCGCGTGCAACAGGATATACTGGTAGCAAAGGAGGGTGAGGAAACCGCTCATCCAAATATTCCATGATGACATTAGGATGATATAAAACCAAATCTCTATCCACCAAGGTGGGCAAAACTTGGTAGGGATTCATCGAAAGAACTTCTTCAGGCATTTCTTCAGGCTTAACATGAAACACTTCAACGGTAACACCCTTCTCAGCCAAAACAATACGCGCACGATGACTGTAATGATCGTTCGAATCTGAATACAACAACATTGAAGAGCGCTTAGTCATAATCCCAGAGAGATCATTTTTGTTTTTTGCATTATCCATAATTATATTTAAACCTATCAATATGCCCAAATGAAACCGTACAACTAAAACTCATTATTGAGGCGTTACTTTACATCTTTCCAATACTCTCGATTTAAAAAATACACCGGCACCATCAATATAACCAAAAAGAGCAGCACATATTTTCCTAAGCTTTCTCGTTTCATACGAGCCGGCTCAGCGGCGTAAGTTAAAAACTGAGTCAAATGCTGCATTTGTTCTGCGAAGGCATCTGGGCCCAATGATTCTTCCAAACTCTGCAACACATGCGGCATACCAACAGCAGGGAAAACCCGATTATTCACTCCCCAAATTCGCTCAGGGTCAGGGTAAAAAGACGTGAGATAACCATACAACCAATCAGGTCCACGCAAACGAGCTTCCAGCGTTAAGTCAGGAGGCGCAACCCCAAACCATTTAGCAGAATCCTCCGCAGACATAGAGGTTAAAATAGGATCTCCAATCTTCGAGCCATCAAAAATCAAATTTTCTTTGACAATATCGTGATCAATTTTCAAATCATCGGCAAGGCGCTCATAACGCAAATACTTCAAGGAATGACAACCCAAACAATAATTCATGTACAGCTGCGCCCCCTTTTGCAAAGACGCTCGATCTTGAAGATTGACATCAAAAGAAGGCAAATCAATTTTGGGACCACCAGCGGCCAAGACAACCGCTGCTTGCACAAAAAAACCGGTTGCAACAACAGAAGCTAATATGAAGTTTTTCATCAATGGGCCATCCTCACTCTGGCGGGTACGGGTTTTGTCTTTTCTAATCTGGTATAAAAAGGCATTAAAATAAAATGCAAAAAATACAATGCCGTACACACACGCGCTATCAATGTTTTTATGGGTGATGGTGCCTCTGCACCCAAATACCCTAACACCAAGAAGCTCACCACAAACACACTTAAAGACAAACGGCTTAACAAACCTTTGTATCGAATAGACCTGACTTTACTGCGATCCAACCATGGCAGCACGAACAAAATAGCAATCGCCAGCCCCATTACAATCACACCCAGCAACTTATGCGGCACCGCACGCAACATGGCATAAAAAGGCGTGAAATACCAAACCGGTGCAATATGGTCAGGGGTTTTCATTGGGTTAGCAGGCTCATAGTTAGGCTTTTCTAAGAAGTAACCTCCTCCATCCGGAAAGAAAAATACCACACCCAAAAACACAAATAAAAACACCACAACACCAACCATGTCATGAACGGTGTAATAAGGATGGAACGGTATACCATCTAGCGGGACGCCTTTAGCGTCTTTCTTTTCTTTAATTTCGATGCCATCAGGGTTATTCGAACCCACTTCATGCAACGCAATAATATGCAAAACAACCAATGCTAAAAGCGCAATCGGCACAGCAACAACATGCAGCGCAAAAAAGCGATTTAAAGTAACACCTGATATCAGATAATCGCCTCGAATCCAAAGCATCAAATCATCGCCTATAACCGGCAAAGCCCCCACTAAAGACACAATAACTTGAGCCCCCCAGTAAGACATTTGCCCCCATGGCAACAAATAACCAAAAAATGCCTCAGCCATCAACACCAAGTAGATCAGCATACCGATCAACCAAACAAGCTCTCTTGGCTTACGGTACGAGCCGTACATCATGCCGCGAAACATATGGAGGTACACCACAAAGAAAAACGCACTGGCACCTGTCGAATGCAAATAACGCAACAACCAACCATACTCAACATCACGCATGATGTATTCAATCGAATCAAAAGCCCCTTCAGCGCTTGGCTCGTAAGACATGGTCAACCATATACCCGTAACCAACTGGTTCACCAACACCAATAACGCCAGAGAACCAAAGAAATACCAAACATTGAAGTTTTTAGGTGCGTAATATTGACTTAAATGCTCTTGAAACATTTTAGTTGCTGGAAAACGCTGATCCACCCAGCCCATTAAACCTGAGAAAACGCTCATGCAACAGCCTCCCCATCTTCACCAATGATCAAGGTATTCTCATCTACAAAATAGTAAGGAGGTACATCTAAGTTCGTTGGAGCAGGCACCCCTTTATAGACGCGACCGGCCATATCAAACATAGAACCATGGCAAGGACAAAAGAACCCACCCAACCACTTATCCCCACCCAAGTCCTCAGCTCCGACTTCAGGGCGGTACACTGGAGAACACCCTAAGTGGGTGCACAACCCAATTAACACCAAGTACTCTTCTTTGATAGAGCGATATTCATTTAAGGCATACACAGGCTGAACCGATTCTTCACTGCCTGGATCACGCAACGTACCAGCCAATTTCTTTAAGTTCTGCAGCACTTCAGGGGTTCGACGCACCACCCAAACTGGCCGGCCACGCCACTCGACAACTAACTTTTGCCCTTTTTCGAGCTTACTGATATTGACCTCAACGGGAGCACCAGCGGCTTTTGCTTTAGCGCTTGGATTCCAAGATTTAACAAAAGGCACCGCGGCACCAACGGCACCAATACCACCAACTACTGACGTTGCACCAATTAGAAACTGCCTTCGACCTTGGCTACTCTCGCTGCTCATCATTCTTCCCGACTCACCTTTTTCAGTATCCACACTCGCCTCTTCCACGCTTAATTAGGTTATTATACCCTTTAAAAACGGGGCAAATTTTAAATAAACTGATTAAAACTTACAAGCAAGAAACAAAAATGAACACGACTCACAGGACAGGCAAAAAAAAGGCCACCCTGGGTGGGCGGCCTAAAAACAAAACCAACCATGTGGTTTTAGAAAACTAACGCTTAGAGAACTGAGGACGCTTACGCGCCTTATGCAAACCAACTTTCTTACGCTCAACACAGCGCGCATCACGAGTCACAAAACCACTTTTCCTAAGCTCTGGCCTAAAATCTTCATTAAATTCCATCAACGCACGCGTAATACCATGGCGAATAGCACCTGCTTGACCGCCAATACCACCGCCCTTGACAGTAATCTTAAACGAAAAAGAACCTACCCTATCCACTACTTCAACCGGCTGACGCACAACCATTCTTGCAGTTTCACGACCAAAATATTCTTCCAGAGTTCGACCATTAACAACAATGTCACCATTTCCATTCGGATCCAAAAAAACCCGAGCAGTAGACTGCTTGCGCCGCCCAGTGCCATAATAGTATTTTTTAGCGTTTTCAGATGCCATATTTTTCTACCAAATCAAATTAAGCTGTTTTTAAAACCCAGGGCTTAGGCTGCTGAGCTTCATGCGGATGCTCCGCACCAGAATAAACTTTTAATTTCTTTAACATTGCTCGAGACAAAGGCTTTCTAGATAACATTCCTTTTACGGCATGCTCAATCACAAACCTTGGATTCTTAGCCAAGACGTCCCTTAAAGAAGCTGACTTAATCCCACCAGGATAGCCACTGTGCCGATAATAAATTTTGTCGGTTAATTTTTTACCAGTAACCTTAACTTTTTCGGCATTCACTACAACAACGTAATCACCCGTATCAGCGTGAGGGGTATACTCTGGCTTATGCTTACCTTTCAACCTAACAGCAATCTCAGTTGCAAGACGCCCCAAAGTCAAGCCATCCGCATCGACAACCAACCAGTCACGACGAACAGCCTCAGGTTTAGCTACAAACGTTTTTATCTTTTTCATACTCATTGGACTTGATCAATCAGATTCTGTTTTAGCGACCTAAAAATGCACCGCCTCTAAAGAGAAGCGAATCCTACACGACACCATAAACCTTTGCAACACTTGCATCTACAACCAGCCCGCCTACAAGATCCCCGCTTCCAAGCCGGCCGCCATAAACATCCCAAGCTCCTCACATTGAGTTAAAAAAACCTCCTTAAAATCCCCCTGGCACAGCAGCAACTCACATGACTGCCGCCACCTCAAACCACCTGCTATTGATTCAATAGCGCGTCGCGTACCCGTACCATCGTGCCGCGCCCTGATATACATCGCAAAAGGCAGCCCTTGCGTTTTCTCCAAACAAGGGTAATAAATACGATCAAAAAAGTCCTTTAAAGCCCCACTCATATACCCTAAATTTTCTGGGGTACCCAAAATAAGGGCATCACAAACCAAAACATCATTTTCTCCAACATCAAAAGGCGACTTCCACACGACAGAGACGCCATTGATACTAGGATCACAGCCACCTCGCACCACACTCTCAGCCATGCTAATCGTATTCACCGACGGCGCATGCGCCACAACCAACAAACGCTTCAAGCCTGCCCCCAGATAACCCTATCAAACTGATTAACGATAACGGCGCCTTATTTCGCGATCTCGCTGAAGATCATCCTCAACCTGGTCTCGCTGCCGCTCCCTGCGCTCCCAAGCATCCTCCCAACGCTTTCGCTCAACCTCATCCTCATCGACAATATCTTCTTCAATAATATCTTCTTCAATAATATTTTCTTCAATCAGCCGCTCTTCAGCCAACTCATCTTTAATATGCTCCCATTGCTCGGAACGCTCTAGACGCTCTTTAGAGGCTTGAGCCACCGCCCACACAGAGTCACACAAAAGAAAAACCATCGCGACAACCACCCAACCATGAGAGCTCACCCCAACCCAACGCACCATCACCCCAACCCCTTACAAAAAACCATCACACCGATAACCTTGTATCCCCTATTTTTTATTATCATGAACACACTTACAAAATTCACAACATCAAAAACATCAACAACAACCTCACTGATACCAATACCTCTCAATACACCACAAGCAGGCTCCTGACCATGACCCATTTAGCCACACCTCAACGGACCCAACCCAATAAAACCCAAGCCCATACAATTCAAAGCACCGAACTGCTTTGGAAACTTAAACTGGCCTTAAAAACAGAGCAAGACCTAGACATACCACTGAAAGAACTGCTTCATAATGATCGCTTTCGCCGAAATTGCATTTTAAACGCCCACCAATCAGAAAACCCCAAACTGATTTCTATTGCTAAAAAGTTAACGCCAAAACCTTCGAAAGCCCCCACAACACCCAAAGAACAAAAAACAACCCAAAGAATCACTCAACAAGAACAGCACAAGCCACCCCCTCTTAAAAGAGACACCCGCTCTGACGCTCTCAACCTGAAAAATCTAAGCATACTGCTACTGGCACTGACCTGCTCTATCCCTCTCATCTTTTTCGCGACCAACCAACACACCACACCGCCCACCAATGCTACGACGACAACCAATAGCACGACGGCAACCACTATAACGATCGAAGAAAGTCCGCTAGCCGCGCCAACATCTCATGAATCCGCTCCACCGACACCACATAAGCAAAGCGAACCTGAAACTGCGAGTCATGAGCACCAAAGTCCACCCCAGGCGTAACAGCCACACCCGCCCGCTCAAGAAGCTTCTCCGCAAACGCCACACCGGTCAAACCACAATCCGGCAAAGCGGCAAAAACATAAAATGCACCACCGGGCTGACACGGTATTTTAAAGCCAAGCGACAGCAACCCCGCCACCAACACATCCCGACGAACTTTCAGCTCTTCGCGTCGCAACTCTAACGCATACTGATTTGCAGGGCGCAACGCCTCAAAAGCGGCATGCTGCGCCAACGTATTAGGCGCCAACACTAAATTTTGCGCCAACCGCTCAAGCACCGGCACCAATGACTCAGGCGCCACCAGCCAACCCAATCGAAAACCAGACATCGCAAAATACTTTGAAAAACTGTTCACAACCAACACTTGATCAGACCAAGCAAGCGCCGTTTCAGGCGGGCAATCCAAAGTAAATCCTTGGTAAATCTCATCCAGCAACACCCAGCCTCGCCGCTCCATGACTGCGCTTTCGATCGAACGAAAAGCCACTTCCGACAAGACACTGCCAGCTGGATTACTCGGACTGGCCAACAGCACACCCTGGGTTTGAGAATTCCAAGCACTCACCACCTGCCCAGCAGTCGGCTGATAATGCGTGCTGGCGGAGACCGCCAGGTAGCTTGGCTCACCACCCAGACACGACACCATCACCCCATTACAAGGGTATCCTGGGTCCGTTAACAACACCTCGTCCCCAGGCTTAACCAGCGCACTTAACAACAACTGCAAGGCTCCAGAAGCCCCCGACGTCACAACAACACGTTTTGGCGAGACAACCACACCAAAATTTCGAGCATAATAATCCGCAATCGATTCACGCAGCATCATTAGTCCTGCCGCAGGCGTATACCGAGTCAACCCCGCCTGGCAAGCCTCAGTGGCCGCGCGACTGACAGAATCCAAAATCGGAAAATCCAGCTCACCGACCTCCATATGAATGACATCTCGGCCGTCACTTTCTAACTGCTGAGCACGCTCAAGCACTTTCATCACATAAAAAGGCTTAACGTCTCGAGCCGGCATCAAATCAAACACATCATCACGCACCCAACTGATTAACGGCCGACACCACTTGATCCGGCATCAACCGAGTCAAACAATTCAAATGGCCAAGCGGACACGTACGCTGAAAGCAAGGCCGACAAGGCTCATTCGTAGCGACAATTTTAATTGTGTTTTCGGGACCTAACGGCGGCGTAAAATCAGGACTGGTGGAACCAAACAGCGCAACAACAGGACGCCCCAGCGCAGCCGCCACATGCATCAACCCAGAATCATTACTGATCACAACGGAAGCCAACGCCATCAAGTCAACAGCCTCCAACAAGCTGGTTTTACCTGCCAAATTAAACAACTGGCCACGAGCAGACTCAGCCACAGCTAAACGCAAGGCATCAGCGTCTTTGGATTCTTTCGGCGAGCCCAACACCCACACCTGACCACCCCGCTCAAGATACCACTCTGACACTTGCGCAAAATACTCAACCGGCCAGCGCTTAGCAGGACCAAACTCAGCACCCGGGCACACCACCATAATCGGCCGCCCAGATTGCAACCCTAAACGCTCTAAAGCCTGAAACTGCGCATCCGAATCAACACTCAAAACAGGAAAAGGCAACGAATCCGGCAAACCTAGATTAGACCGATCCAAATCAGACAACCCCGAATCAACAGGGAAAGCCAAGGCAGCAAAACGCTGAATCATCAAAGGGTAAGCCGCTTTATCCAATCTCCGATGATCATTTAACAGACCATAGCGCGACTCACCCAACCAACCGGTGCGCACCTTGATACGAGCCCAAAAGGGTACCAAAGCCGACTTCCAGGAATTTGGCAGCACTATAGCTTGATCAAACGCTTCAAACCGCAACCGCTTGGCGAAACGGTAGCGCACCCCCAACCCCAACTGCTTATGAGCCACATCAAGCGCTAGCACACGCGATACTTCTGGCATACGCTGCGCCAAAGCCACCGTCGATTTAGGCGCCACCACAGTCAATTCCAGATGCGAATATTCGGCTACCAGACACTTAAACAGCACCTGCGCCATGATCATGTCGCCAACCCAAGCAGGCCCAATCACCAGAATCTTCACAACAGACGCCCGCATCCCAGCCTATTTAAACTGGAGTCACCCAGTGCATCAACTCAGGATCGCGCCCATACACCAAATCAAAATAGGCGCTTTGCAACGCCGTGGTGACAGACCCACGCCGACCATCGCCAATTTGCCGCTGATCGAGCTCACGTATTGGCAAGACTTCTGCCGCCGTACCGCTGAAAAAAGCCTCATCCGCAATGTAAAACTCATCTCGCGTTAACCTTTTTTCAACCAGCTTATAACCTGCCCGCGCAGCCAACTGCATGACTGTATTGCGAGTAATACCATTCAAACAAGAAGTTAATTCCGGGGTATAGATCACCCCATCTCGCACCAAAAAGACATTTTCTCCAGAGCCTTCCGCCACATACCCTTCACTGTCTAACAACAAGGCTTCGTCAGCGCCTGCCGCCAAGGCTTCATTCAACGCCAACATCGAATTAATGTAATGGCCATTGGCTTTGGCTCGACACATCGAAATATTCACATGATGACGCGTATAGGAAGACGTTTTAACCACAATCCCTGTTTCTTTGGCCTCGTCCGACATATAACTGGGCCACTGCCAAGCAGCGATCATGACATGCACCGACAAATTAGTCGCTCTCAACCCCATGCCTTCTGAACCATAAAACGCCATCGGGCGAATATAAGCATCAGGCAAGCCACCGTCTTTAACGATCGCTTTTTGAGCTTCATTTAACACCTCTGGCGAATAAGGAATTTCCATCCCCATGATTTTCGCGGAATCAAATAACCGACGCGTATGATCATCTAAACGAAAAATAGCAGGCCCTGTGTCAGTAGCGTAAGCACGAACCCCTTCAAAAACCCCCATTCCATAATGAAATGTGTGAGTTAACACATGCACCTTAGCATCAGCCCAGGGCACCTGCTCGCCATCCAACCAAATATAACCGGTACCTTCCGCCATCGACTTCACAAACCCGCTCCTTTGCTCAAATTACCCACAACCTTAAAAAACAATCACGACCTTAGAATAAAAAAAAGCGGATTTTAACACCAAAGCCCCACCAAGATTGAAACAATCCTAAAAATAAACCACGTAAGCCACTAATAAACTCACAGATAACCGCTATTATTATTTTAAGACCTCGCGGAATTTTTTAACCTAAAACAGTTCCTTATTGGTAAGATAATCAGGGTCAGGGGCTCAGGGCGCATAAACACCAAAACACTCCGCTCGCACCGTGCAGATCTCAATCATTTACAGAGGAAGGACTTCATGAGCAGCATTTTCAGTCAATATCAAACACGCTACGAAAATACCAAAGAAGAAGAATACACAATCCAAGAATATCTAGAGCTTTGTAAAAAAGACCCCATGGTCTATGCCTCAGCCCCCGAGCGCATGCTCGCCGCGATTGGGGAACCCGAATTAGTCGACACCTCTAAAAACCCCCGACTCAGCCGCATCTTTTCAAACAAAATCATCAAACGCTATCCCGCATTTGATGAATTTTACGGCATGGAAGAATGCATCGAAAAAATCGTTGCTTATTACAAGCACGCCGCCCAAGGCCTCGAAGAGAAAAAACAAATTCTGTACCTCCTTGGCCCGGTCGGTGGTGGTAAGTCCTCTCTGGCTGAGAAACTCAAAGCCTTAATGCAAAAAATTCCTTTTTATGCGATCAAAGGCTCACCGGTAAACGAAACGCCTCTTGGTCTTTTTAACCCTGAAGAAGACGGTGAAATTCTAGAAGAAGACTACGGCATACCAAAACGTTACTTGAAATCCATCATGTCTCCGTGGGCCGTCAAGCGCCTGCACGAATTCAATGGTGACATTACTCAGTTCAAAGTGGTGAAACTCTACCCATCGATTTTGGACCAATGCGCGATCGCCAAAACTGAACCCGGCGATGAAAACAATCAAGACATTTCAGCCCTTGTGGGTAAAGTCGACATCCGCAAGCTCGAAGATTTCCCCCAAAACGACCCCGACGCCTATTCTTTCTCAGGCGGACTGTGTCGTGCTAACCAAGGGGTATTGGAATTCGTCGAGATGTTCAAAGCCCCCATTAAAGTCCTCCACCCCCTGTTAACCGCCACCCAAGAAGGCAACTACAACAGCACGGAAGGCTTAGGCGCCATTCCATATGATGGCATCATCCTGGCTCACTCCAACGAGTCCGAATGGCAGTCCTTCAAAACCAACCGCAATAACGAAGCGTTTATCGATCGAATTTACATCGTCAAAGTTCCCTATTGCTTAAAAGTCACTGAAGAAATCAAAATTTACAGCAAATTGTTGCGTCACAGCTCTCTTTCGAACGCGCACTGTGCGCCAGACACATTAAAAATGCTGGCGCGATTCTCAGTCCTCTCGAGACTGATTGAGCCAGACAACTCCAGCATTTACTCAAAAATGCGCATTTACGACGGCGAAAACTTAAAAGACACCGACCCTAAAGCCAAATCGCACCAAGAGTATCGTGATACGGCCGGCGTCAACGAAGGCATGGAAGGGCTGTCTACTCGCTTTGCATTTAAAATTCTCTCAAAGGTCTTCAACTTTGATCACACTGAAATTGCCGCGAACCCTGTACACTTATTGCATGTGCTTGAAATGCAGATCGAACAAGAACAATACGCACCAGAAACACGGGAAAAATATCTTCGGTTCATCAAAGAGTATTTAGCTCCGAAATATGTAGAATTTATTGGCAAAGAGATCCAAACCGCCTACCTCGAGTCCTATTCAGAATACGGTCAAAACATTTTCGACCGCTATGTCACCTACGCCGATTTCTGGATTCAAGACCAAGAGTACCGAGATCCCGATACCGGCGATATTCTCGATCGTGGTTCTCTTAATGAAGAGCTCGAGAAAATCGAAAAACCGGCCGGCATCAGCAATCCGAAAGACTTCCGTAATGAAGTGGTCAACTTTGTGCTGCGAGCCAGAGCCAACAACGAAGGCAAAAACCCCTCTTGGCTCAGCTACGAAAAACTGCGCACTGTTATTGAGAAAAAAATGTTCTCCAACACCGAAGATTTGTTGCCGGTTATTTCGTTCAATCCAAAAGCGTCCAAAGACGACCAGAAAAAACACGAAGACTTTGTCAATCGCATGGTCGAACGTGGTTATACCGAAAAACAAGTTCGCTTGTTATCGGAATGGTATCTGCGGGTACGCAAAGCCCAGTAATAGCCAGCCCATTCCAATCAAGGGGGCTTAAAGGGAACTTGAGGGAAAATTGTGTCTTACATTGTCGATCGTAGACTAAACGGTAAAAACAAAAGCACCGTGAATCGCCAACGTTTTTTGCGGCGCTACCGTTCGCACATTAAAAAAGCGGTTTCAGATGCTGTCACCAAACGCAGCATTACCGACTTAAACAGCGGCGAATCCGTGTCAATCCCTCAAAAAGACATGTTCGAACCGACTTTTCGCCATGGCACAGGCGGACAGCGAGACATCATCTTACCGGGCAACAAAGAATACAACCAAGGCGACGCCATTCCCCGCCCACCGCAACAAGGCGGCGGTGGCAGCGGCGAAGGGCAAGCCAGTGATTCTGGCGAAGGCATGGACGACTTTGTCTTTCAAATCACTCAAGATGAATTTCTCGAATTTTTGTTTGATGACTTAGCCCTCCCAAACTTAGTCAAACGCCAACTGGTAGGCCTAGAGTCGTTCAAATACGTACACGCCGGCATCACCAGCCATGGCAACCCCACTAAATTAAACGTGATTCGCTCACTAAGACAATCCTTAGGTCGGCGCATCGCACTGACCACGGGGGCCCGCAAACAACTGAAAAAATGCGAAGCCGAGTTACTCGCTTTACAAGCTCAAGATGAGATTCTGAGAAACAAAGAACAAGAAGACCACTTGATCGAGCGCATTACCAAGCTCAAACGCAAAATCAAAGCCATTCCATTTTTAGACGACATCGATTTGCGCTACAACCTGCACGTTAAACACCCCATGCCCACCTCAAAAGCGGTGATGTTTTGCTTGATGGACGTCTCGGGGTCGATGAATCAACAGATGAAAGACATGGCCAAACGTTTTTTTATTTTGCTCTATCTTTTTTTGAAGCGAAACTACGAGCGCATTGAAGTGGTGTTTATACGTCACCACACCAGCGCCAAAGAAGTCGATGAACAAGAGTTTTTTTATTCCAGAGAAACCGGCGGCACCATTGTTTCCAGTGCGCTGAAAATGATGAACAGCATCATCGAAGAACGTTACTCCCCAACGGAGTGGAACATCTACGGCGCTCAAGCGTCTGATGGCGACAACTGGAACGATGACTCCCCCATTTGCACCAAAATACTGACGCATGATTTATTACCTAAATGCCAATATTACGCTTACATTGAAATCAACCCAAGACGCCACCAAGCGCTCTGGCGCGAATACGAAGCAATCGCTGCCAGTCACGGAGAGCAATTTGCGATGCAGCAAATATCCGATCCCAGTGATATTTTCCCGGTGTTCCGGGAGCTTTTCCAAAAACGCACAGTGACGGCGAATTCAGCCTGACTTCACATAGACAACGACACAGATCATTAACAAATCATGACAGATAATGGCCAAACCACAGGAACTCAAGTACCAGAAGCCAACTACCTTTCAGTCGGCTCCGAGTGGACATTTGAGCTGATCAAAGAATACGACCAAGTCATCGGCGAAGTGGCCGAGCGCGACTACCAGCTCGACACCTATCCCAGCCAAATTGAAATCATCTCAGCCGAACAAATGATGGATGCCTACTCCTCTGTTGGCATGCCAGTTGGCTACAATCACTGGTCTTTTGGCAAGCAGTTCGTTAACGTTTCCAACAGCTATCACCGCGGGCAAATGGGCTTAGCGTATGAAATCGTGATCAATTCCAATCCTTGCATCGCCTACCTGATGGAAGAAAACACCATCACGATGCAAGCTCTGGTCATTGCTCACGCCTGCTACGGCCACAACAGTTTTTTTAAAAACAATTATTTATTTCAAACCTGGACGGATGCCAGCTCAATCATTGATTACCTGGTCTTTGCCAAAAACTACATCGCAAAGTGCGAAGAACGATATGGCCTAGACGAAGTCGAAGATTTGCTGGACGCCTGCCATGCCTTGATGAATTACGGTGTCGATCGCTACAAGCGCCCCTACCCCATTTCGGCAGAAGAAGAAAAACAACGCCAAAAAGAACGCGAAGCCTATTTGCAAACCCAAATCAACGAACTGTGGCGCACCATTCCAAAATCAGAACAATCCTCAAACGCGGACACCAATACCAAACGTTTTCCAGAAGAACCGCAAGAAAACCTGCTCTACTTCATTGAAAAAAATGCCCCTCTTTTAGAACCCTGGCAACGTGAAATCGTACGCATTGTGCGAAAAATCGCGCAGTATTTTTATCCGCAACGCCAAACCCAGGTGATGAACGAAGGCTGGGCTACGTTCTGGCATTACACACTGTTGAACCGGCTGCATGAACTCAGACGGGTCGACGACGGTTTCATGCTGGAGTTTTTGCAATACCACACCAGCGTCGTGCTGCAACCTGAATACGACAAACCCTATTACAACGGCATTAACCCCTATGCCCTCGGCTTTGCGATGATGACCGACTTAAAACGCATCTGCCAAAGCCCAACCGACGAGGACAAAAAGTGGTTTCCAGACATCGCCGGAACCCCCTGGCTAGATACCTTAAAGTTTGCGATGCAAAGCTTTAAAGATGAAAGCTTCGTGCAACAGTTTTTATCTCCCAAAGTGATGCGTGACTTTAAGTTTTTTAACATCCTCGATGATGACACTCAAAAAGAAATGAGCGTCGCCGCCATTCATGATGAGCAAGGCTACAAAACCATTCGCCAAAATCTTTCAAACAACTACAACCTGAGCATCAATGAACCCAACATTCAAATCTACGAAGTCAACATCACCGGTGACCGCTCTCTTAAGCTACGGCATTACCAACACAACCGACGCCCTCTCGACGACAAACATTGCAACGCCGTACTCAAACACCTACACAGTTTATGGAAATTTGATATCCACTTAGAAACCGTCCATCAAGACACCGTTTGCAAGACCTACCATTACCCCGAACCGAAAGACAACTAGCCGCATCACTCACCATGCAATCATTGATGACAGAATTTGCCTACCGAACCTGGGAATACCTGGCCGTTTTCTTAGTGTTCATTATCAGCCTTTTCCTACTGTCTCTGATTTATTTCTACTTAGTTGATATTACCCAGAGAAAACACGCAATACGACGCAACTACCCCATCATCGGTCGTTTCCGTTATTTCTTTGAACATTTAGGGGAATTTTTTCGCCAATATTTCTTTGCCATGGACCGCGAAGAAATGCCGTTTAATCGCGCCGAACGCTCCTGGGTGTATCGGGCCTCAAAAGACATCAACAACACCATTGCTTTTGGTTCGACACGCTCCCTGAATACTACAGGCACCATTTTCTTTTTAAATTGCCCCTTTCCAACGCTTGAAAAGGATTCCTTAGAGCCCCAAAAAGTCACCATCGGCACAACCACCTGCACACACCCTTACAGCACCCGCTCGTTATTTCATGTGTCAGGCTTAAGCTTTGGGGCTGTCTCCAAACCCGCCCTACTCGCCTTATCCCAAGGCGCCAAAGCCGCAGGTATCTGGCTCAACACGGGCGAAGGCGGACTGACCCAATACCACCTATCGGGTGGTTGCGACATCGTCTTTCAAATTGGGACCGCCAAATACGGGGTGCGCACCCCAGACGGTGAACTCAGCCTTGAAAAGCTCAAAAAAATTGGCGCCACTCCAGAAGTTAAAATGTTTGAAATAAAAATGAGTCAAGGTGCGAAACCAGGTCGAGGCGGCATTCTGCCAAAGGAAAAAATCACCGACGAAGTCGCCGAAGTCCGCGGCATTCCCAAAGGGCAAGACTCCATCAGCCCCAATGGACACCCGGACATCCAAAGCCCTGAAGATCTCTTAAAAACCATTCACCTGATTCGCACCACCACCGGCAAACCGGTCGGCTTTAAAACGGTCATTGGCTCTTATGGCTGGTTAGACGAATTATTCTCAGCGGTTCATCGTCTTGGCAAAGATTACCTACCCGACTTTATCACCATCGACAGCTGTGATGGCGGCACTGGCGCTTCACCGCAAAGTCTAATGGACTTTGTCGGCTTACCCTTACGCGAAAGCCTGCCCTTGGTGGTTGATAAGCTCAATGAATTTGGCTTGAGACCGTATGTGAAAGTGATTGCCTCCGGCAAGTTAATCACTCCGTCAGGCGTCGCCTGGGCGCTGTCAATGGGCGCTGATTTTGTCACCTCGGGTCGTGGTTTCATGTTTGCCTTAGGATGCATTCAAGCGTTGCAATGCAACAAAAACAACTGCCCTACCGGCATCACCACCCATCGAGCAGACCTGCAAAAAGGGTTAGACCCAACACTTAAAGCTATTCGTGTTCAAAATTATGTTAAAAACATGAATCATGAAGTGGGTGAAATTGCCCACTCTTGCGGCGTAAAGCAACCCAGGCAACTCACACGAGAACACGCCCATGTCGTCATGGAAAACCAACGTTCCATCGCCCTCTCAACCCTCCACCCCCCAGTTGAAGCCCGAGCTGAATACCGAGAAGTTAAGTGGGTGGATCACTAAATAACGCTACAAAAACGGCGAAAACAATCGCGCCACGGCATCGCGCAACCGAATCCAAAACCCACGCGCATCCACCCGCTCCAAAGTCTCTTCACGAGATCGCTGACACATCGTATCAAAATGACGACTTAATTCTTCCACTAACGACCCACCATAGACTTCCACCATCAATTCAAAATTCAGCCGCAAACTGCGTGCATCCAAATTGGCCGAGCCCACTTGGGCATAGCACTCATCAATCACAATGAATTTACTGTGAGCAAAGGGCGGCGGCTGATACAGAATGCGAACCCCAAATTCCAACAGTTGCCACAGCATATGCTGCGTCGCCCAGTGCACAACCGGTTGATTAGACCTTTCCGGTAAGATGATGACCACCTCAACATTGCGCAACACCGCCGCTTTTAACGCCTCTATCAACGAAATAGGCGGCAAGAAATACGGTACCATAATAGCGACTTTGCGCCTCGCAAGCGCAATAACGCCGATCAGAATTGTGGTCAGTTTGTCTAAATCTTCATTCGGCCCATCGGTGATGACTCTGCAAATATGCGAATCCCCACCGGCCGGAACGGGCACTATGCCCTGTTTGACATTCCCAATAGGCGACTCACCCGTGACAAAACACCAATCCTCTTCAAACACGCGCTGTAACTGAGCCGATATTGCGCCTTCAAATAAGAAATGCATGTCCTGAATAGCATAACGACTCATACCCTCAGTATTAGATAAATGCCGATCCCGAATATTCATGCCCCCAGTGAAGGCTTGGCACCCATCCACTACCAGTAACTTACGGTGATTGCGCAAATTAATATGAAACGACGGCGGCCAAAGCCTGACAGGAATAAAGGTTTCACACCGAATGCCTGCCTGAGTGAGTTTTAGACTAGCATGCGGCAGGCTATAAAAAGCGCCAACACCATCAACCAACACTCTAACGGTAACCCCTCGCCGATCCGCAGCTTGTAAGGCCGCCAAAAAGCGCTTACCAGAAGAATCCATTGAAAAGATAAACGCCGACAACAATACACTGAACTGCGCTTGCTCAATACTCTGCAGCATGGCCTGATAAGCCGTCTCGCCAGAAAAGTACGGCGTCACCTGATCGGCTGTCGCCAGTGGTCGCCCCGTTAAACCAGCGGATACCGGAGCAAAGGACGCCAAACCAGGTGGCAACTCAACCGTAGGATTTGTTATTAAGGTGCTGGGGTTTAAAACATCAAGTTCAGGCAATCCCGAACGCTCCGCCAACAACCGCCGCGTTCGAGTAGTAATTCTGTTAATCCCAAACAGCGCATAAAACAACGCGCCAACATACGGGAGCGCAAAACAAACCAACATCCAAAATAGAACAGCACGCGGATCTCGTTTATAAAACAACGCATGACCCGCACTCAACACCGCAGCCAGAAAATACCCCATCCACCCAATTGTCTGGAGCGCCATTTCAATGATCGCTTGATCTAACATTGAAACACTCTTAATTTAACCTGACTCAACCGACGCCACTCAACCATTTTGACTCAATCATGATTGCCACATCATAGTAAACTACACGCGATGATATCAAAAAACCACAGCCTTCCTGAGCCAATATTATGGACACCACCCCCATACAACTGACCACTTGGAATGTTCAAAAAGGACTGCAATTTGGCTGGGAAAAACAGCTGAAAAAAGCACTGGATGCCAGTTCTTTGTGCCTGCTCCAGGAAATGCCTTATCACTCTCGTCACCTCGAGCTATTTCAGCAACAAGAATTTCACTTTGCACCCGGCGCCAAAGCACCTCGCGTACAAACTGGCGTACTCACGGCAGCACACACAAACGCGTTAAAACAACGGACTCTAAAACACCCAGAACCCTGGATTCGTTACCCCAAAGCAACTCTGATTACAGAATATCCGTTAAGCCAAAGCGGCCTGACACTCTGGGTTGCCAATATACACGGCATTAATTTCACAATCGGCACCCGCGCCTTTGCACAGCAGCTGCATGACATCGCCGCCGCCCTCAAAAGCCATTCAGGCCCAATGATCATCGCAGGTGATTTCAACAGTTGGAATCCAAAGCGCAACAAAGCAATCACCCAAGCACTGTTTCACTTGGGGTTACACGAAGTCAGCTTTGATCCCCACCACCTCAAAAAAGTGTTTGGTCACCCGCTGGATCGAGTCTTTTACCGCGGGCTCTCGCTACAACACCACACCGTGATCCCAGTCACCTGCTCCGATCACAACATGCTGCAAGCACAGTTTTTAGTTTCAACATGAATGTGATTAGATTACGACGCTGGGGTTCATTTGGAACTAGGTTACGAAGCCTATCTAAAATATCTGTAGAATTACCTATGATAAAACGAGTCGACTCTGTATCAGTGCGTCTGGCCTCATCAAGAAATTGTCTCAATGCTTTAGCTGAAAGAACAACGTCACTTTTGACATCATGTCCTCTTTTGCGTTTTTCTTCAAGTCGATGCACTTCTGCCTCCAACTTTGCAAAAAACGCGGCATAGCCGCCGACACCTCCTAAAGATACAACAAACCGCTTAACTTCATCTTTAGACAACACAAACGGCTTAGCTTCATCATCCGAAAGTCTGACCAACGGATCTCCACCTAATTTTTCAATTAAACACTGCAATTGATCCAATACCGTCTGTTTAGGGTTCAAACCATCTCCAAAAAATGAAACACTAGAATCATTTCTTACGGTTTGCACAGTTTCATTAGTTAATTTACTCGAATCCAAAGTAGCATTTTTTGCCTCCCGGCCCTCTCTCATCCCCCTAGAGGTAGGGTCAGCCCGACCACGATGAGAAGCGTCATTCGTTTTAAAACAAAGAAAAATGCGTTTTAATTTTTGTAAAGCGCGCGCCCTGATGTTTTGCTCGACTCGAGCGTGTCGGTCAGCTCTAGCGTTTTGGTTATATGGTTCAGCTCTGCAACGAGAGTTTGAAGAAGCATTTACTACAGCTATCATCAGAAATCAAGTAGTCATTCATAAAATTATGGGCTTAACGTAAAACCAAAGCAAATAACGGTTTACGGTTAAAAAAACCACACAATAATAACAAAAAACACTCGATCGTCAACTAGAAAAAATGAGGGCCGTACTAACAATGTTGAACTTTAGTTACTAGGGCGCTATTCACACAAGCCTGTAAAAAACTTTCCCTGACTCATTCCTGAAAACGGTTTCGCGCCTTGATCTTTAAAGGATTGAATTTGCAGAAAATCCACGCTGATGTGCGGGCCAAAAACCGACAGTACTTTATACGCTTGCTCTTGGGAGCCATTATCCAACACCTCTATCCGCTCGGCATCGCTATTGTGAAACACGCCGCCAATAATGGCGCCAGTCGCACGATTGACGACAAACTTCTGCTGGCTCGAATGCGCCACCGTGTAGGTATTACGCTGAGCCATCAAACCCGACTCGACCACTTTCGACTGATTGATGATTTGACAGTAATAATACGTTTCAGCCCCGACCGTCACATTGGGCAATAACCCACCCAGCAACACGAGCACTAACGTTACTTGGCTAACCTTCATGATCCCCCCCTTTAACTTTGCATGCCACCAAAGACATAGCAAAAAGAAGACCAACTTATATGCACAAACTTTCCCAATAAAAATCAATCAGTTAAGTAATTCCATATACATTCAGAAACAACTCCCCATAGAAACAGCTCTAGATCGCACCAAGAAAACAAAGTGTTTACCTTACTAGGCACCTATTCAGGGCATTTCAGGAAATTGCGAAACAAACGTTAACACGCATCAAACCGCTCAAACCGTTACCACACCTTTTTTCACAATAAGTGAACACCTTGAAAATACTGACAAGGTTATCATTTACGCACTTTTTAGCAGAGCACAACCCTTTCATCACGAGCATTACATTCATGACAGAAAAACCACTTCCCTTTCTTGCCCACCCATCAGTATTAGGTCTTGTATTACTAGCGTTTGGGTTGAGTAACGGCGTATTAGCTTCGGGAAGCGAATGCTTGACCCATTCGATGCATAAAGAGTCCTCTACAGAATACACAGAGTCACCCACGGCTACTCAGCAATTTATGCCAACAGCGAACCTGAACACTAGTCCAGGCACTCCTCAAACCCGTTCGGTTCTGATCGTTAAAGTCATTGCCAATGATACCCAATCAACATTGAGCATTGCTCAGCTCAGCGATTCTGTTTTTGGCAACCAAGGCGACAGGGTTAATCTCAAATCTCAATACCTGGCCTGCTCCAATGGCAAGCTGGAATTTATCCCGGCAACCGGCGAGAACATTACCGATGGTGTCATTGAAGTTGTTATTGATGAGGCCGTTGCAGGAAAAAGTCATGAACACATCAAAAACGCCACACTCTCCGCTCTAACCCAACAATTAGGGGCTGCTCCTGAAAGCCAATATCAGCACATCATGATTGCCATCCCACCCGGCACTCAAGGCAGCTGGACGGCGTACGCCACGATCAATGGCGGACTGTCTGTTTACAACGATCGCTGGATCACATCGGTCAGTGCTCAAATGCATGAAATTGGTCACAACTTGAATTTGGGGCATTCCAGCGAAGGCACAGACCTTTATGGAGATCGAACGGGGGTTATGGGCGAATCTTACATTTCCGATGACGGCCCTGAAATGTGTTTTAATGCGGCCAAAAGTGCCCAGCTGGGTTGGTATCAAAATAAGACACTTGAACTGGGCCTCGGTGCTTCATGGGCAGGACTGCTTACCAGCGTGGCCGACCACGCGTACATCAACAACACCGAACTGACCCTTCTAAAAATACCTGGCGCTAATAATGATGAAGCGATCTACCTGACGTTGAATGCCCAAAAAGGCATAAACATCGGCACTCAAGAAGCGCAAAACCAAGTAACCGTCACGTACAAAGCCACAGCACAGCAAGCATACGGTGATTCAAACTTATTGGCCAAATTGGCAGAGGGTGAAAGCTTTAGCATCGCCAATTTCAGTGGCAATGGCCTAGATCTTCACATTTCAGTGCGAGGCATCAACACGGACAGAGGCTCTTTCTACTCCGCAGCGATTGACGTCGACTTTAAAGCCCCCTCGGCCTCTGCTTACGAAAACACGCCACTCACCGAACCATCCCTGGGCTTAAACACACAAGCGGCCACAAGCCCATCGCCCAGCAACAGCTCTGGGAGTGTCGGTTTTGTGTTGCTAATCGGCCTCATCCTGATTCGACGTCTGACCTAAATAAGAACGGAACAGAAAACAGCCGGTTTTACCTTAAAGATCATCAAACGCCATAAAATCAAATTTATAAAACCATCAGTTTTTCAATAGCCTAATTACCTCACATTTTTCCCCACAAAAAAGTGACGAAAAACCAAACAATACTAAACTGATTCTAAACAGCTCGTTCAATTGCGCTTAAAGCCATGGATCGGTGTGAGGAGTAGTAATGGCTTATCAGTTTATCAAACATGTTTGTTTGCCTGTCATGTTAACCCTGATCGTCGGCACACTAAGCAACACAGCTCAAGCCACCAATGGCTTACATACCAAAGCCAATAAAGCCTTTGGGCTTTCAAAGAGCGCATTCATCAAACTCAACAAAATCAATCCCAGCATGCACCAAGGCCCTGCCAAACCCGTTGAGTTCAATGTCAAATTAAAAGGCCAACAAGAAACCCTAACACTCACCCCCACCTCTGTGCGCACAAAACATTTCAAAGTTTTACTGCAACAAGCAGATGGCTCACTCGAAGAAATTGCCCCAGCGCCCAGCAAAACCTACCGAGGCCAGATAAAAAACAAACCCGGAAGCCAAGTGTCCGCCGCAATGACCGACTCCGGACTCAAAGCCAGAATTTTGGATACGGATGGCGATGAGCTGTGGATTCGACCCATGAGTAAAAATATCATCGGCAGCACACTGTCGGATCACGTCTTGTTTCGACAAGCCGATGCCACCGAAGCCCCCGGCACCTGCGCTGCACACGAGCACCCTGGTTTGCCCATTGATTATGACACCGCCCAATTCACAGCAAACAACACACCCTCATCAACTGAAACTGAGTCAATTGAAACTGAGTCACTTGAAACTGAGAGTGCTCAAGCCAGACAAACAAGTCAGCTACAGCGAGCGGAAATCGCCATTGATGCTGATTATGAATATTTCCAAGCCTGGGGCAGCTCGGAAACCAACACTCAAGAAGCCATCGAAAGAATCATTAACGACATCAACATCCAGTACGAAAGAGACGTGAACATCACCTATCAAATCAGTACCCTGATCATCAGAACCACGCCCAATACGTACACATCAAACACCTCAGCCGATTTGCTCAATGAACTTCGATCCCAATGGAGTTTGTATCATTCAGATATTGAACGAGACATCGTGCATCTTTTTACGGGAAAAAATTTAATTGATGGCGCCATTGGCATCGCTTGGATGGGCGTGGTGTGTAATAGTCAATACGCGTACGGATTATCGAAACACCTTTCAAACCCTGCCTCCGCCGCGATTTTAACCGCACATGAATTGGGCCATAACTGGAGCGCCCCTCATTGCGATTGCTTGGATTACACCATGCACCCCTATCTATCCAATATCGCTACCAAGCGCTTTGATCCCAATACCACGATTCCGGCCATTAATAGTTTTAAACAAAACCTCACCTGCCTCGCAACCCCTCCGCCCCCAGCTGCCCCTAAAAACCTTACTGTTTCAATCAAATTTAAATAGTTATATCCACTTTTTATAAACTTACATATTCATACGCTTTTTAACGTGCAAGTAACGAACATTCTCAACCGACTAGGCTACCATTTAACCACAATCAGTTTTTTTTCAGATACTCAATACATGCAACCCAGGGGACTTTTAGTGATTTACCATCTTATAAAACGATTCGTTTTGAGCCTCACTGCCTTAATATCAAGTTATATATTCTTAGCCATTAGTACGTATGCCAACGTACCACCTGAAAACAGCAAAGCCCCCTCCCAAATAGAGCGACACCAACAAGCCAATAAGGCTTTCGGACTTTCCCGCAGCGAATTCGTGCGACTGAATATTGAAAAAGGCCCCGCTAAACCCTTTGATGTTGAGATTAACCTAAACGGAATGTCATCTACAATTGAACTAACCCCAGTATCAATCCGTTCTCCCAACTTTAAGTTATTAATCCAACAACCCGACGGTTCCCTAGAACCAACAGAACCAGGCCCCATTAGTACTTATCGAGGTATTATTAAAGAAACGCCCGGTAGTAAGGTGGCGGCATCATTAACGGACGAAGGATTAAAAGCCCGCATCATCTACCCTGATGGCAATGAAGTTTGGCTCACCCCTCTAGGCAAACAAATTCCTGGCAGCCAAAAAGGCGATCACATTGCTTTTCGGTTGGCGGATTCTACTGAAGAACCAGGTACCTGCGGCGCCAAAGGTCACAGCAGCACCTCAATCGATTTTTCGGCGGCCCATTCGGACAATACAAACCTTAGCGAGTCAACTTCCGTAAGCCCAACAACTTCAACAGCCAGTGCTACTCAAGTAACTGAAATCGCCATTGATGCCGACTACGAATATTTCCAAACCTTTGGTTCGATAGAAGCCACCACCAACCGCATTCAAGAAATCATTAACTCCGCGAACATTCAGTATGAGCGTGATGTACAGATCACCCACACCATCAGCCAAATCATCATCCGATCTTCAGCCAATGACCCATACACATCCACCAACGCATCGGACGTGTTATATGAATTTCGCAATCATTGGAATCAAAACCACACCAACATTCAACGCGATATCAGCCACCTTTTTACAGGAAAGAATCTAGATGGCGGCACCATTGGCATCGCCTGGCTGGGCGTTATATGTAATGGCAACTACGGTTACGGAGTTTCACAGCACCTGTCTAACTTCGGCGCCGCCACTATTCTCACGGCTCATGAATTAGGTCATAACTGGGATGCTTACCATTGTGATTGCGTCGAATACACAATGAACCCTTTTATCTCAAGCTCAGCCACCACCCGATTCGAACCCAATACCAGCATACCTTCTATCTCTAACTTTCGAGACAGTCGATCTTGCCTAGATGACACCACCAGCGAACCTCCTGCTGCTCCCAACGCGCTAACAGCTGTAGCTACCTCTCATACAGAGATTGCATTAAACTGGAATGATAACGCCAATAACGAATCTTCTTATGAAATTGCACGCTCAAGAGATGGCGTGACATGGGCGATCTTAACGACCCTGGGTGCAGAAACGAATACCTATAAAGACACGCAACTCAACCCACTTACAACGTATTTTTACAAAGTCAGAGCCAATAACAATTTAGGGGCATCGGATTACTCCAACGAAGCTCAGGCAACCACCGAAGACATTCCGCCACCTCCAGAAGCACCAACCAATTTGACGGCCAGCATTAACGAAAACAACACCAACATAACACTGGAATGGCAAGATAACGCATTTAATGAGACCGGCTTTGAAATCGAACGCAGCAATAACAGTATCGATTGGCGCCTTATTAGAGACTTGAATTCAGTTAACGAGACAGGTTACACAGACGACTCAGAACTACAGCCAAACAAAACCTACTTTTACCGTGTTCGAACGGTTAACAGCACTGGCGAATCGGCTTACAGTAACGTTGCTTCAGCCACGACACCAAACGTAATCTTGCTGGCCCCCCTCCAAACAAAAAGAAGCAAAGGCAGTAAAAGCGTTATATTAACCTGGCAAGGGGGAATCGGCAGCACGGTTCGAATCCTCAGGAATGGTTCCAACATCGAATCTTCAGCGCCCAATACAGGCTCTTATACCGACTCACTCGGCAAGACTCGTGGCGCGAAAAGCTTTACGTATCAGATTTGTGAGCGTGATGGGTCAAAATGTTCGAACACCAGAACCGCTTCGTTCTAGTCATTTACGTAACAAACATTTGTTAAAAAATGAGGGCCGTTACGAACCCTCGTTTTTTGACAAATTACTGAGCTGGACGCCGTACAACCCAACATCCTCTCCAGCACTTTTTATTGCAGCGTCGAAACTCAACTCAGTAGCCGCAATATTTTTACGATGATCGGGCATTTCACCGGCATTCACCATGTTTTGAAGATCTTCAAAATCATCACCAACTTGCTCAAACTCTTTTACTTCCGGACCCAAAGTGTCCCAGTCTTTTAAGGCAGCGAAGCTTTCTAGTACATCATTCATCAGTTTATGCAAAGCAACTTGGTTGGCCACAATAATAGGCTTAGAAGATTTCATTAATTTCAAACAAACTGAAATTGCAAGGTTCAGCCCTTCACCCTTTGCAGAATCAGCCTGCGGACCATCTTTACACCCACTTTTTTTGATTTCACTGGATAGAAAATTGGTAACGAGCTGGCAATCCCTTTTAAACACCATGTCATTCTTACTATTTAAATATAAACGTTGCCTGAAATTGTTCCGCATCGCAGAAACTTTTCGAAGGATTGAGCTCTCTTGGCCTTCGCTGACTTCGACTTTTTTTTCTTTCGATACATACTCATTTAGAACGCCAATCAAACCTGACAACTCTTTTTGAGTAACTGATGATTTAGAATCCACCGCAACCTCACGTTTACACCAGAATAAAAGGCACACAAGGTTAACAAAAACTCAATAAACAATCCAACCCACGACAACTCAATGCCACATCGGCCGACTCTGCAACCGCCGGCTTTGCTCGATACGCAATCCCTAAACCCGCCGCCTTTAACATTGGGATATCATTGGCCCCATCCCCAACCACGACAACATCCTCTAAACCAGCACCGGTTTCCCTCACCAACCGCTGAAGAAGATGCAGCTTATAATCACCGTCTATCACATCTCCTTCCACAGCGCCTGTTAAGCGCCCGCCTAAAACGTCTAATTTATGTGCAAACACGCGATCAAAGCCAAAATCGGCTTGTAAGCGCTCAGCAAACAAATCGAAACCACCCGAGATGATCGCCGTTTTAATGCCTTTGGTTTTTAACCCTGAGACCAAGGTACCCAAACCCGGCGTGGTGGGTAATCGATCAGCCACTTTTTGCACTTCGGCATAATCCAATCCTTTCAAATAAGCCATTCTCTTTGCAAAACTGGCTTTGAAATCCAGGTCTCCACGCATTGCTTGCTCGGTAATCGCACCAACCGCCTCTTGCACACCCGCCAAGGCCGCCAGCTCATCGATCACTTCGGTTTCTATAACGGTCGAATCCATATCAAAGACCCACCATTTTTGGGGCCGTGCTACGACCTCCTTGGGTAACGCCACCACATCACATTCACCATAACAGCGCATAGAACCCATTTGTCTAAAGAGAACTCCGACCTGATGCTGAGCCACCTTTACATCCACCCACCAGCATGTGGGGGTCTCTTGAATGCCCTCAGCCCCAAGAATACCCTCCAGTTGAGCGCACTGATCAGCGACCCAGTCTTCACTCACCCCTGGGCCGAAAAAAAACACTTGATAGGTTATATCCACTGCTGTTGTACCACGTAATCATTCACCGAAGAGCGCGATCTTATATTAGTGAAAACACACCTGTCTAACATCTTCACAATCGCAACCAGGGCATCTGCAAAAAACACCCCCCTTCTAACGTGGATTTCTGAGCATGAAGTTTGATAAAATTTTCTGTTCTCAGCCCATTTCTGTGAACTATGACTCAAATATCCTCCAGCCAGGTTAATCCGCCATCGCCATCTGCGCACCAACCATCTGCGTCCCGCAGAGGTAAACTCAGCGTGGCTCAAAAGCTTGGGCTTCTCATTTCTGCCATCACCTTTTTAACCTTATCAACCTTATGGTTAATCGTTTCGTATCATCTTTCAGCCGTTTTGGAAGAACAAGTCGATGTCTTAGGGCATACGATCGCCACCCAAACCGCCGCATCAACAGCCGAACTGGTGTTGGCCGAAGATCTGCTAAGCCTGAATGTCATTCTCTCCCAAGCCGTACAAACCGATAACATCGTTTATGCCCGTATTCGTAACGTTAATAATGAAATCATCTCGGAGTCTGGCGAGGGTCTATTCCCAACCAACACCCCGCTACCCAGCCACTTGGCGCTTTTTTCAGCCCCCATTACCTTTCAAGACGTAACAGCCGGCTTTTCAGACATCATTATTGATAAAACCTCAATGAATTTTGCCATCAAACAAAGCATCCACTGGATGGCCATTGCCACGCTGGCCCTCTTAGCCTTAAGCGTCATTTTTGCGATGTTTTTAGGTCGTAACATCAGTGAACCAATTCTCAGGCTCACTCAAGCAACAATGGCCATTCGTAACGGCAACCTGGGGTTTCGCATTGAAGAAAAACGCACCGATGAACTGGGTATTTTAATCGACAGTTTTAATGATATGGCAACAGGCTTGAAAGAACGCGACCAAATGAAGAACGCCCTTAATCGCTACATGGACCCAAAGATTGCCGACAAAGTCATGGTGGACGCTGAGCACTCTTTTGTACCAATGGGGTACGCAAAAGCCACCATATTATTTGTTGATATCGTTAATTTTACCGGCCTATGCGAAAAACTCACCCCAGAGCAAGTTGCTAACATTCTGAACGTATACTATGACGTCCTCAACAAATCGATGACCACCTTTGGCGGCGTTATCGACAAATTCATTGGCGATGGTGCCATGGTACTGTTCGGCGCGCCAAAAAAAGACCCCGAACACAGCTTCAATGCCATTTGCGCAGCGTCACTCTTCCTTGAACTCAGCAAGCATCTTCACCAAGTAGCCCCTGAATTCCAGCACATCGAATATCGATTGGGCTTGCATACAGGCGAGCTCATTGCGGGCTCACTAGGCGGCCAGGACCGACTGCAGTACACGGCCGTAGGCGACACCGTTAACATTGCCTCTCGCCTATGCCAGTTGGGCGCCAGCAATTACGTTACTCTAAGCGAGCAGACCCACGAGCAAGCCTTTGGTCACAGCCGCATGAACATCACCCAACTTGGCCCTTGTGCGGTAAAAGGCAAGACCCAACAAATTGAAACTTACCGGCTGGATCAATTACACTCCCCGCATGCCGAGCTCATCCAACAAAAAGCGCTCTATCTTTTGCAACAACTGAAAACAAAGAACGCTGATAAGGCCTCCAATGAAACCTCATACTGCGCATAACCCCCGTGCCCTTGAGGAACCACACCTGAAGCAACCGACATATTTAAAATCCATCAGCGAATCTAGCCCTGCCCGAAACCTATTACTGTGCGGCTTAATACTGATCCTAACCGGTTGCAGTCACCTTCCGAACATGCCGCTTTGGCAAAAGCCCCCTGCGGGAAAATCAGAAAAAATCCAACGCTTCGTGATTGGCTCTAACATCGCCTTTCTAAAATGGACGCAAAGCGAGCAGCAGCTATACGAAGAGCTGATCAAACAATTCCCACAACGACGCGATTATTCCGTCGCCCTACAAAAACACCAATCGCAACAAAAGAAAGTCACCGCTAAACTCAGTGATAACTGTCATCGACTCACCCCTGAAACACAATTCTTTTTAGTCCATCAATGTGTCACGACCTTGTCTTCAGTGCCTTTAACCGATGCACAGCAACAACAATTAACCCAGATGCAAGCCACGTTACAAAAAGTTGAAATCGCTCTTACAGACTCGATCAGAACCATTCGCAGCCACCAACCCGATAAAATAACAGCCCAAGAGGCACCCCCACAAGACATCACCTCGCAGCAACTGGACAACATCCTAACTTCACACCAGCAAGCCATTACCTCGGGTGACCTATTGACAGCAAAGGTTATTCATCAAACGCTTCTAGAACAGCCCCAGCTGTCCAGCAAACAGCTAAAGCGCTTACAAGCGCAACATGTTATCTTCAAACAAAAAGTGCGAATTTTGGATCAATACGCCGATCAGCTCTACCAACAAAAATCCGTTGCCGAAGCCCAAGCCATTTGGTCATTATTACTGAAGTTAAATGAAACCCCCGAACTGTTAAACAAACAACTGCGCGCCAAAAAGGTACTAGAAAATTTACGCGAACTCAGACAAGATGGTCACATATTAAATCCAACAACCGACCAATCCAGAAACTGACCCATTATCCAAAAGCCGACAAGCCTGAAATATGATTTCCGCACCACGTCTTAGCATGATTAACGCCAAAAACTGGCCTCTCCTCAAAGAAAAGGCAAGCCTTTACATAGCCCTCACGCGATTAAACAAACCTGTGGGTATTTTTTTACTGCTCTGGCCGACACTGAGCGCCCTTTGGTTAGCCGCAGAAGGGCACCCCAGCTGGAAATTAGTGGTGATTTTTACGCTCGGCGTGACCTTAATGCGATCCGCTGGCTGCATCATAAATGACATCGCGGATCGCCACTTGGACCGCAAAGTTCGCCGCACTCGCAACCGCCCTCTGGCGTTACAGCGCCTCACCGTAGGTGAAGCATTAATCGCTTTTATTCTGCTAATTTTGTGCGCCTTTTTGCTGGTGTTGCTGACCAACAAATTAACCGTACTCCTGTCCATTGCAGCTTTATGTCTGGCGTGCACCTACCCGTTTATGAAACGCTTTACCAACTTCCCGCAGCTCGTGCTAGGCATCGCTTTCGCCATGGGTATCCCTATGGCCTTCAGCGCCCATCAAAATACAGTGCCGCATATTGCCTGGTTATTTTTTCTCAGTACCACGCTTTGGACCGTCGCCTACGACACCATTTACGCGATGATGGATCGAGAAGACGACATCCACGCCGGCATCAAATCCACAGCCATTTTGTTTGGCGAACAAGACAGAATGATCGTCAGCCTGCTTCAAGCCCTGACAATTGTCGGTTTTTTTCTGGTCGGACAGCGTGCCGAGTTAAGTGGCATTTATTATTTAGGACTAATCGCCATGCTGCTAAACTTTTGCTGGCAACATTGGCTGATGCACACCCCATCCACTGACAATTACTTCAAAGCCTTTGTCTTTAACACCTGGGCCGGCGCCAGTTTGTATTTAGGTATCGTTGCCCACTATTTATTTTTCTATTAATCAATTTTATTTTTCTATTAATCAATTTTTGACGGATTAGTTTCTTTTCGTACAAAATTACAACAACAAATATGTCATTTCTTCGCAACAAATGTGCTATAAGATCGCGCTCTAGAGGCTAAACGAAGCAGCGTAATCAAACCCACATGAGCAAAACTCTATGAGCGAAACCAAAGTCCTCATTGTCGATGACGAGACCGCCATTTTAGATATGCTGTCCACAAACTTAGAAATCGCGGGTTTTCACTGCATCACCGCACCAAACACCCAGGATGCTTACAAACGCCTGTACAACGAAGGCCCAGATTTGCTGCTGCTCGATTGGATGCTACCAGGTACCAGTGGTGTTGAGTTTGCCGCCCAACTTCGTAAAGAAGAAATTGGTGCAGAAATCCCGATCATCATGCTGACAGCTCGCAACAAAGAAGACAGCGCCATCAAAGCATTGGATTCCGGTGTTGATGACTACATCACCAAGCCCTTTTCCACGCGAGAACTGATTTCCAGAATCCGCGCCGTCCTACGGCGCGCACCCAATAAACAAAACCCCAAGTGCTTGGCAGCACAAGAGTTACTCTTAGACCCGGTCAGCCAGCGCGTCTCTGCGGCTGAGCAACCCATAGACATGGGCCCAACCGAGTTCCGTCTGCTTGAATTTTTCATGTCTCACCAAGACCGCGCCTATTCAAGAGCCCAATTACTGGATCATGTTTGGGGCAATAATGTCTACGTAGCCGACCGAACCGTTGATGTTCACATCCGTCGCTTACGCAAAGCCTTATCTCTTTATAAGCTTGATCACTTTATTCAAACCGTCCGAGGCACAGGGTACCGCTTCTCCATCAAATAAGCTCAAACCAAGCCCCTCCATCCCCCCTAGAACCACACACACGAGCCATTCACCACAGATACGTTTTCAAACAGAAGATTAAAGTAAAGCGGGTTCAACTCGCTGAAAACTCCTGTTATCGTGACCCCCATGCAAAAAAAAGCCATCATCACGTTACTACTCACCTGCTTACCTGGCGCCCTGATCAGCCAAGTACTGATCGGCAGCCCAAGCTGGGGGTTATCCGCCGCCCTGCTGGCCAACCTTCTGTGGCACCTGCATCAACTTAAAAAGTTCGCTCAGTGGCTGCAGCAGAAAAACCAAGCAGACCCACCTCAGGCATCCGGCATTTGGGGCGATATTTTCGACAAAGTGTATAAGTTGCAACGCAAAACCCGTAAAGCCAGAAAGCAACTCGAATCCCACATTCAAAGAGCGCAAAACTCGGCCAACGCCGTGCAAGATGGCGTCATTATCGTGAATCAATCTGGTCACCTTGAATGGTGGAACAACGCAGCCACCGAGTTACTCAGCTTTCAAAAGAAAGTCGACCGAAACCGTCCAATCACACACCTAGTTCGCCACCCGGGTTTTGTCCACTACTTCAACACAGGGGCATACGACACCCCCTACGAACTGGCCAGCCCTGAAGACCCCAAAACGCAACTTCAAGTGGAAATCACCCGATTCGGTAAAGACGAGCGCTTATTATTGATCCGCAACATCACCAATATCCATAAGCTCGAGCAAATGCGCACAGACTTTGTGGCCAATGTCTCTCATGAACTGAGAACACCTTTAACCGTATTGATCGGTTATTTGGAAGCCTTTGAAAACACCCCAACCCCGCTTTCGCCTCCCCTAACACGCGGCGTGAGGCACATGAGAGACCAAAGCAAACGCATGCAAGCATTGATTGATGATTTGTTATTGCTGTCTCGCTTAGAGCAATCCAGTCGTGATACCTGCTTTACGTCAGTGGATGTCTTAGCGTTACTGGAATCACTGGCACAAGAAGTCGAAATTTTATCGAGCGACAAAAAAATCACCACATCAATCAATATGCCGCAAGCTTTTGCATTAATGGGCAATGAAATAGACTTACACAGCGCCTTTATTAACTTACTCACAAATGCCATCAAATATTCTCCCGCTGAAAGCCACATCGATATCATCGGGGAACAACTGCCCACTGGAGAAGCTCGCATTATCTTCCAAGACCATGGCATTGGCATCGATCCAGCCTTCATCCCCAGACTCACTGAGCGCTTTTATCGAGTGGATGCCAGCCGTGCCACTTCAAGTGGCGGAACCGGGCTTGGTTTAGCCATCGTTAAACATGTGTTGCTGCATCACCAAGCCCAACTAATCATAGAAAGCGAACCCAACGTCGGCAGCCGCTTTATTTGCGAGTTCCCTAAAAGCCGCACCCTAACCATGCCCGCTGCCGCTGATTCCGAAAAGCTCAGTTCTGGATAACGCGATTACGACCTTCATTCTTGGCTTCATAAAGCGCTTTGTCCGCACGACCAAAAGCACTTTGAGCCGTATCAGTACCCAGCACCTGAGTCACACCAAAACTGATCGTGATTTCAACCGGCTTTTGCTGAAAATGAAAACCACTTAGGGCAATGGCTTCACGAAGTTTATCAAGCGTCTTAACCGCTTTTTCAAGCTCGACTTCTTGCAGCAAAATCACAAACTCTTCACCACCATAGCGAGCAATAAAGTCACTGTTACGAAGCTTCTTGCGCAGCTTATCAGCCACCAAAGACAGCACTTTATCACCCGCCAAATGCCCATAGCCGTCATTAATTGCTTTAAAGTGATCGATATCAGCCACCGCCAAGCACAACCGGCTGTTATAACGAACCACGCGCGCAATTTCCCGAGCCACCTGATCATCGTAAGCCTGACGATTAGGCAATTGCGTCAAAGGGTCTAGCAATGCGCTGGCTTTTTGTTTTTCAATCGTAAGCTTAAGCTCTTCAGCTTCAGCCTCGACAGAGGCCATACGAGCCGAAAGCTCCGTCAAGTCCGATATAAAGCGCGAATTATTTTCCTGAGCCTCTTGAAAACTGGCCAAAGCACGCCCAATGTTAGACAGCTGATCTTTGACTTGCGTTTTAAGTTGCTGCAAATCTTCAACTTCAAACACACTGGTCTCTAATTGCGTCAGCTCTCTTTTCATCAACGCATTCAATTGAACACTCTGCTCTAAAACGTCAGTCTGCTCATACGAGGTCTTTTCAAGAACACCGTGAATCAGGTGCAGCTTTTCGTTTAAAGTCACCAAAAAAAATTCAAATTCACGACGACCATCTTGAAACCCCGCGATCACATATCGACAAGCCTCCCCCAGCAATTCAGGCAACAGCTGCCATTCAAAGCAATCATGCAAACGCTTGCGAAAGGAATCTTTTTCGTCACGACTGACGACCTCATCAGGGAATTGGTCCACGATGGTTTGCAGCACCCCAACCACTTGACCTTTTAACAGCTCAGAACTGGGCATAGCAACCAGTTCTTGGCGAACAACCTCTTCTCGAGACACAAAGACCTGCTTCGCCTGCTCAGACCCTTTAGGAGCCAACTCTTTTTGCTCGACTACCGATAACAGATCATCCATCTGATTAATCAGCTCAGCGGCCGCCAAGCCTGCTTGGATATTGGCTTTTAAAGGCTCCACTAAATGATCAATATCGGCATCAATACCAGAAACCGCCGCAAGGGCTCGATTCAAGCACCGCTGCATTGATTTCAGCTCGCCAGCATGCTCCAACTCCTGAGTTTCTTGAAAACTCAACAGCTCTAAATACTTTTCTTTCCAAGAGCTTTCATCGGCGTCTTGAGCACTATTGGACATTGTGATGCCACTACCCCTAAAAAATTTGTCATTTTTTATAGTATAGAGGCGACCAATAAAGAGACTAAATTAATCCGAGGTTATTATTGATAACAATTAAATCAATCAGTGCAGACCCGAAACGTAAGCTGACACGGCTTTAATCTGCTCATCCGACATTTTGCCAGCGATGGTGCGCATGATTTTGGTATCACCATCGTTCTCTCGACGTTTACCTGACTCATCATCACGACCTGCGGCACGGTAGGCCTTTAACTGCGCAGCGGTGTACATGGCATGCTGCCCACTTAATGCAGGGAAACCCGCCGATTGAACCCCTTTACCTTGAGCCCCATGGCAGGCCGCACAGGCAGGAATACCCGCTTCGCGATCACCCGCAGAGTAGAGTGCTTTCCCCTGCTCGAACAAATCCGCAGGAACAGGCGATAAAGTCGTCGTTTGCGCCGCATAGTAAGCCCCCAGGTCACGCATGTCTTGTTCAGACATATTGGCAACAAAGGCCGTCATCTCTGGCACAGGGCGAGCACCTGATTTCATATCCATTAACTGCTTAAACGTGTATTTATCAACTTGACCGGCCAATTTAGGAAAATTAGGCGCCGCAGAATTCCCCTGAGCCCCATGACAAGCCTCACATGTTTTGGACAAGCTTTCGCCTTTTACAGGATCGCCCGTTGGCGCAGCTTCCCCAGAAGCCGCGACGGCCTGATTCCCAATGGCGCTGCCGATAACCAGTGCCGCCGCCAAAGCAACGGAGGCATTATAGCGATTGACCTTTAACCAATAACCCATCAAACTCACTCTCCAAACGCTGAAACTAAAATCCTGAAGAACTTTAACTGATCAGATGACGATTATCAAAGAAAACGTGGCTCAGCCGAAGCTCACCAAAAACACCGATCTCATTCGCCGCACCCTCACCAAAGCGTCCTTCCTGATCAGCGCTACGCAATTGTCAGGTTGCCCCGAAGACTCTGGAGCCGAGATAGCCTTTGTGGGGCGCTCAAATGCGGGGAAATCCAGTGCCATTAATAAGCTTTGCAATCAAAACAAACTGGCTTTCAGCAGCAAAACTCCAGGCAGAACACAAATGCTGAATTTTTTCGGTTTACCGGAAGAAAAGCGCTTAGTCGACCTACCAGGATACGGTTATGCCAGCACCTCCAAAAGCAACCAAAAACAATGGTCGTATTTAATCAACGATTATTTAAAATACCGAGAATCACTGAAAGCGGTGATTTTACTAATGGATTGCCGTCACCCATTAAAAGATCAAGACCTACAGTTCCTCAACTGGTGCTCAGGCTGCAGCCTGCCCGTATTGGGCTTATTAACCAAAGCCGACGAGCTCAGCAACAATCAGAGCAAGCAACAATTAATGAAAACCAAAAAATCCCTGAAACAATCCGATTTAAAAATCGAGCTGGCGTTATTCTCCAGCACCAAAGGAACAGGACTCGAAGAAGCACATTATTTTATTGGAAAACATCTAGAGATCGGTAATTGACATCTCACCAATCCAAGGATTTCAGCAAACCCAGGTAGTCAATCACAGTCACCCCCGAAATTTCCTGGCCATAAAGATGACCAAAATCTCTCTTATCCCCTGTCAATAGATAATCACACTCACCCGCAATTGCAGCCCCTAAAATCGGCCTGTCTTTTTCTACCAACGCCACATTTTCTAATAACAAAGCATTAGGCACTAAACCAATCGTTGGCTTCAGCTCTTCAAATGAACTAACCCACTGTGGTCGTTTTGCATAAACATTCCTTTGCGCTTCTTCTAATGCATAATCACTAGCAACCAATTGGTGGTGCTTAGACAATTCACAAAGAAAATGATGAATATTACTCAAACGATTACTGGCTGAGAATATAACATTGGCATCCAAGAAGATTTTCAACATGGATAGACAGCTCTACTGCTTCTTTAAAAGCTGACCTAGCACCCCATCTTGCTCAAAAAACTCTTCGATCCGAGCATCACTGTACATTTCCATCGGAAAAACAGCCGCAGGCTTCAACACAATCTCGCCAAATTCATTTATTTGCCCAATGAGCTGCTGTTTTCCAGACAAGCCCAGCGTTTTTCGAAAGTGAGCCGGCAAGGTCAACGTACCACGCTCAGTTAAAGGAATAATCTCTTGTTTCATAATTAACTTTATAGCAGTAATGCAGCAATACAGCAAAAAGGCATTCAATAACTTACCTTAAATGATGCTGCCAGACAGGATAAAAACGCTCAAAATCTTGCTTTCTAGAAACTGCCAAAAACGTCACTTCATCCAAGCGTGCTTTTTGGTTGTATCGCCAAGGACGGCCATCCGAATCAAAGACCTCACCACCAACCCCCAGCAACAACGCATGCCCTGCCGCCAAATCCCATTCACACACCGGCGTGAATCGAGGATACACAGCCACATCACCCCGAACCATATGAGCAAACTTGACCGCACTGCCACTGACCACCAACTCTGACGGCTCCTCCAATTCGGCCGAAAAACGTTCTACAAATTCACGACCATAATGACGAGATGCCGCAACCCCCAAGGTGTCTGCGGGGAGCAAATTCAAACGATAAGATTGACCTTGTAACGGCTGATAATGCTCAAAATTTTGCCCAATTTCACCAAACATGACGCCCAAGCCAGGGCCACCAAAAAAGAAATGCTTTAAGCCTGGCATCAACAGCAACCCCCAAACAGGCAGCCCCTCCTCAATCAACGCAATATTGACCGAAAACTCTGGCCGTTTGGCAATGAATTCTCGTGTTCCATCCAATGGATCGACCAACCAATACCGAGACCATGCCTTCCGATCGTCAAAAGCTTCTTTAGGCCCTTCTTCTGATAACAAAGGTACGCCTGGCAGCCAATCACTTAAATGCTCCTCAATTAGCGCTTGCGCACTGTAATCAGCCTCAGAAACAGGACTTTGATCCGCCTTGTGATTAACCACCAAATCCGAGCTGTTAAAATACCCCATCAAGGTATCGCTCAATACCGACACCAGTTGCTGAATACGCTGCAAAAACAGCGGACCATGATTTACACTATGCTCAGACTTTAAAGAAGACACATCTTGGCCCTACTCGCCACTATCGAAAATCATCCAACCCACCAATCAGTCTAACAGGGAAACACCATGCAAATCGAATGGCAACACATCGACCACGTTTTTTTTGATATGGATGGGACCTTGCTTGATCTGCACTACGACAATCATTTTTGGCAACACCATCTTCCCAAACGCTACGCCGAAATACACAACCTCCCCGTCCAAGAGGCGATAAAAAACTTAACCCATCAAATTCAATCGATTGAAGGGCAGCTTAACTGGTATTGCCTCGATTATTGGGCGCAAACATTAAACATCGATCTTGTGGCATTGAAGCACGAAACGGCGCATAAAATTCAATGGCGCCCTTACGCAGAAGCGTTTCTTAAAAACTTGAAAGCAAGGGAAATACCGCTGTACTTGGTGACGAACGCTCACCCAAAAGCCATACAGATTAAAAATGAGCACCAACCATTGACGCATTATTTTGATCAGGTCATCAGCTCACATGATTATCAAGCCGAAAAAGAATCCGCCCAGTTTTGGAAGACACTGTCCAAGCATTTGCCTTTCAATCCCGACAAAACCCTGTTTTTTGATGACAACATCCAGGTTTTAACATCCGCAAAGATCAACGGCCGACTTGGCCATTTATACGGGATTGCGAAACCAGACAGCCGACGCCCGGTACTAACGACATCACCTTTTCCATTAGTAACGTGTTTCTCAACACTGTTAAAAAATTAAGTGGCTTGCGGCTTTTCTTCCATCGCTTCCAATGCCTCCTCAACCTCAACCAACTCGTCTTCCTCTTCATCCCCATGCGCATCAGAGAGTAAGATGGATTTATCGAATTGACCTTCAGAGCCCGCAACGGCCGTCGTAATTGCCGCATCACCGGTCACATTGACCGCAGTGCGCATCATATCCAGAATACGATCCACACCCAGAATCAAACCAATGGCTTCAGCTGGCAAGCCGACTTGGATCAACACCATAGAAAGAGTGATCATGCCCGCGCCAGGTACGGCCGCCGTTCCAACCGAGGCCAACGTAGCCGTGGCAATCACGGCCAAATAATCCGCTAAGGTCAAATCAATACCGTAAGCACCCGCAATAAAGACCGTCGCCACCCCTTGCATAATAGCGGTACCATCCATATTAATGGTCGCCCCCATAGGTACGGTAAAAGCAGCGATGGAATTTTTCACTCCCACTGCTCGTTGAACCAAACGCAAGGTGATCGGCATGGTTGCGGCGCTACTGGCCGTACTGAACGCAAAAATCATTGCAGGATACATTTTCTTGTAAAAACGCAGCGGATTCACTTTCGCCAACCACACTAGAATCAAACTGTACGTCCCACCACCATGAATCGCTAACGCAATGACTACGGTCACCACATACAACAGCAGGGGCACAATAAAGCCAATACCTTTTTGAGCAAAGACGGTCGCCACCAAGCAAAACACCCCATAAGGCGCAAAGCTCATGACTAAGTTGACCATCGACATCACCACATGGTTTAAATCAGAGAAGATATCTCTAACCCGCTCACCCGCCGCGCCTGAGTGCTTAATCGCCAAACCAAACAACAGCGCAAACACAATCACTTGCAACATATTCGCTTTGGCCATCGCTTGAATGGCATTGCTTGGCACCATGCCTGTCAGCACTTCAACCAACGTAGGAGGACTGCCCACAGTGTAAGACTCCGCACTGCCAAGCTCGGCGCCTTCACCCGGTTGAGTGACATTAGCCAAGGTTAACGCGATCGTGACCGCTACAGCCGTCGTACCCAAATACAAACAAAACGTTTTTAACCCAACACGCCCAAGTTGCGAGCCACTGCTTGAAGAACAGACGCCACACACCAAACTGATAAAAACCAAGGGAACAACCAACAGCTTCAGCGCGTTAATAAACACCTTGCCGCCAATGAACAGCACGCCATTAATTACAAACTGATTCATAAACTGGGCAAACGCAGTGCCCTCAGCAAAAGTGCCCAAACGAAATAACAGCCACCCAAAGATCGATCCGATGGTCATTGCCCAAATGATTTTTTGGGTGACACCCATTCCTTTTCCGTCTGACATCACAATCCCCTTTTGTTTTAGAGCTTTAATTTTTAGAGTTATAGTTTTGGTTTTGGCTAATTTTAGATATGGCTAGTTTTGCTTATAACTGCAGTTACTCCAGTTACTTGGCTTATTTATGTATTTGACGTGTTATTTAGTATCGGCGTACAACCGTTTTAACCACGACTGCTTTTCTTTGATGGCATCACCCAACAAAACAAAATTGACTAATTTTAAGCCAGAATCATAACACAACGCCTGACCATTGCACCCATTTATTTCCAGCCGCCAATCACCATCCTCGTCAAGGGCTGAATGGGCTATCAACATAGGACAAGCTGGGGTCTTAACCAAAATGGGCATCACTGGATACTGCACCGAGGTTTTGACCCCAGTCAATGTTTTTGCCAAAGCTTGCACACCCGCCATTAAAGGCAGAATGTAGCGTAACGGCCGTCCTTGCACGGAAACACAGTCTCCCACAGCAAAAATAGCTGGATCAGAGGTCTGCATAAACGAATCAACCACGATGCCGAGATCCACATCCAAGCCTGCGGATATGGCCAGTTCGGTGTTAGAAACCAAGCCCACAGCGCTGATCACGATATCAGCCTGAAAACCCGCGCCCTGTTGATCTCTGAGCTCAAAACCTGACTCACACTGATGAACCTCAGTGATGGCCGTTTCGAAATGAAACTCAACCCCAGCTGAACTCAATTGATCACGTGCAACAAAACCAACAGACTCTGGCAACAATGCGGAGAACGGGTAAGCCGCCGTATCAAACACCTGAACCGAATACCCCGCCGAGACCAAATCGTTTGCGAATTCGCAACCTACCAAGCCCGCGCCTAAGATCGCTATAGATGTGGGAGATACTGATTCTGCAGGAGAGGACTCCAGTCTGGATTGATCCAAATCAGCCAATTTCTCTCTAAATCGGCCATAGGCATACAAATCATTAATGCGCCATAAAGCATCAACAGCATCACCTTGTAATGGTAACGTCCGGGGTCGCGCCCCGACAGCCAACACTAAAGAGTGATACTTAACACTCCCCCGAGAAGTCTCTAAACACTTCTCACTGGCATTAATAGACTGCACTTTGGTCTCAGACCAAATCTCAATTTTTAGCTGCTCACGAAGCTGGTCAACCGACTGCATGATAAGGTCTTCAAACGACTTCCCCTTATCCAATGCATTCGACAACATAGGCTTGGAATACCCATGTCCAGCATCTGCACAAATCATCAAAAGACTGAGCGAGGTATCCAGCCGACGAATCTGTTTTGCTAAATTCCAGCCTGCCAGACCACTGCCAACAATGATAACTTCAAAGCTTGTAGGGCATTCATCATTATTAGCGGAATTAAAGCTCAAAGCTCAATCATCTCAAAATCATCTTTTCCAACACCGCAATCAGGGCACACCCAGTCCGCCGGCACATCATCCCATGCGGTACCAGGCTCTATCCCCTCTTCCGGCAAGCCATCGGCTTCTCGATAGATAAACCCACACACCAAACATTGCCATTGTCGAGACATAGGTCGAGACATAATCACTCCTAAACAATTACTTTTTTTTGTGAAATTTCATCAGCCGCTTACGCTTACGCACTTGACGTGGTGTCAGTTTGTTTTTCCGGCCCGCAAACGGATTATCACTGCTGCGGAAACTGATAGACAACGGCACTCCGACCAAACCTAACGCGTCAGTAAAACGATTTTTCAAATAACGCCGATACGATTCGGGTAATTGCTGCGTCTGATTGCCATGGATGAGTAAGTGCGGCGGATTTTGGCCTTTTAAGTGCATATAGCGAAGTTTAATACGCCGCCCGCCCGCCATCGGTGGTGGGTGAGCGTCACACGCCTGCTTTAATAAATCATTTAATGACCCTGTTGACCAACGCCCGTGAGCACTTTGATACGCTTTTTCAACCGCTTCATAAATATGCCCCACACCAGTGCCATGCAAGGCTGAAATAAACAGCACCTCAACAAAGTCACCAAAAGACAATTTAAACTGCAAACGATTCTTCACTTCCTGCTTTTCATCTTCAGTCAAGCCATCCCATTTATTAACCAAAAACACACAGGCACGACCGGCTTCTAATGCCATGCTGAATAATGTTAGGTCCTGATCAACCAAAGGTTCACGAGCATCCACCATAAACAGCACGACATCCGCCACCTGCATGGCTTGCAAGCTTTTAATGACTGAGAATTTCTCAACACCTTCACCCACTTTGCCCCGACGCCTCAGCCCAGCGGTATCAACAATTTCAAAAGCTTGGTCGCGCTGACTGAATGCATGAGTAATCGCATCGCGCGTGGTCCCTGGAACTGGGCTAACCAACATCCGCTCCTGCCCCAACAAGCGGTTGGTTAATGTCGATTTTCCAACATTGGGACGCCCCAAGAGCACCAAGCGGATCGCTTTCTCAGCATTATCGGCCCTTCCATCAAACGACGACTCTTCAGGACCCGCACTTTCAGAAGAGGCTTCCTGAGTCACCTGTTGTGATAACTGCTCTGGTAACTGGTCAGCAATGGTTTCGTTAAGCAGACCCAGGCCTCGGCGATGCACGGCGGAAATAGGTAAAATTGGCTGAATACCAACAGACGAAAACTCAGCCATGACTTCCGCTTCCGACACCCCATCCACTTTATTGACTAGAAATAAAAACGGCGTCGTCTGACGTCTTAACCACTGCAACAACTGATGGTCCGATGGCGTGACCCCCTGACGAGCATCCAACACCCAGAGCACCAAGTCCGCTTCATTTAACGCCGCTTTCAGTTGGGTTTCGATGCCGGATAAAATCTCAGGCGCTTGCTCAACATCAGATTCACCAAAAACACCGCCGGTATCAACCAACCAGTAGCTCACCTCATCTGACGTGACCTTGCCAAAGTGCCGATCTCGCGTCAGCCCAGGCCAGTCAGACACCAAAGCATCGCGTGACCGAGTTAGCGCATTAAAAAGGGTCGATTTACCGACATTGGGCCGCCCGACCAAAGCCACCACTGGCAAATTTAACTCAGCCGAAATTGCTTTGGCCACAATGCCTCCAGTTTTCTTTTAGTCATTCAAACTATCTTTTATTTATTCAATATACTTATTTATTCAATATATAAGCCGCAATGTGGCCGCTGGAGCTCAACACATAAAGGGTGTTATCGTAAACCAAAGGCGCCACTTTGATGGGGTGGCGGGAAAAACGTGTGCGCCCAACCAGGCGGCCAGTGCTTTGATCAAAGACGTGCAAGTACCCTTCAAAATCACCCGCAACGCAATAACCCTCAATGACTGCACAAGCCGTCAATTGGCGAGCCGTCAACTCGGGTTGCTGCCACACAGTGCGACCCGACTCTAACGCCAGATGCCACACCACACTCTGCTCATCAACCACAAACAAACCATCGTAACTGCCCGTAATACCCACATAACTGGACAATTCACGCGACCACAATGGTCGACCTTGAGTCAGTTCAAGCAAAGCGACCCGCCCCTGGTAACTGCCAGCAGCCAATACGCCATCGCCCAACCAGAACCCACTGTCTAAGTCCATTAAACGATCCAGCTCAGAACGGCCCTTGGCTGTTCCTAACGCCCGCTCCCAGCGCAACAGCCCTGTTTTCAAATCCAAAGCCGCTAACTTTCCATTTGAAAAACCGGCCATAACGAGTGGTCCTGCTATGATCGGCTGAGCGGCGCCTCTTAACGTCAACGCAGGAGAGACCGAATCATAAACCCACTCACGTTCCCCTGATTGTGCCCTTAGCAAATGCACTTTACCGTTGATGGTATGAGCCACCACAAGACCTCTTTGGGCTTGCGCTGGCACCACCATTTCAGCCCCCAAAGGAAGCTGCCAGAGCGCTTCACCTGTTTGCAGTGAATAGGCGGCTAACACCCCAGACTCTAAGCCCACATAAACATGTTGTTCATCAACGGAAACACCGGCCGCAACCGATTCACTCAACTTGATTCGCCACTGTTTTTTACCCTTAAGCAAACTCAGAGCCGTCATTTGCCCAGAAGGACTCACCACAACGACCTGCTCTTGACCAACCCCAGGCACCAGCAAGGATAACTGATCTGAGTGCGACGCCCCGACCCGCTTTTTCCAAAGCTTTTTGAACGTCACCTCAGCCTCAATGGATGGCAAAGGATTTGGCTTAAGGGTTTCTTCCTTAGAAGCGCACGCGATCAATAAAATACCGCATGCAAACACCCAAACTGTTTTCATGAACACATTCAACACGCTTACTCTTCTAACTTTTCTAACTCTTTTTAATCTGCCAATTCATTTTTTACTCTGACAAGTCATTTAACTTCAGTTCAACAAATGGACGAACACTGAATTCACTGTTTTTAGCCTCTTGATAAGCAACGCGTGCTTTTAGTGGCTCACCCGAAGCCAAATACAAATCACCTTTAAGCTCAGCAATGACCGCTTGATAAGCAGGCACAGACACATCCTCTAAAACCGCTTGAGCACCCGCCACGTCTTCTTTGGCCCAAAGAACACGAGCCAAGCGCTGCGTTGCTGTCGCAACAATGGCCTCATCTTTGGCGGTGTCTTTAACCCAACTCAACTGTTCAACAGCCACATCGTAGTCAGCTTGGCTCATGCCATGCTTAGCCAAATAAAAGCCCGCCAAATGGCTGTAAACACTGCCAGGATACTCACTTTGCAGCTTCTCCACTAAAGTTTTCAGTGTCACGGAAGCACTGGCTTTGGCGTCCGACGCTTCTTCAGCATCACGAGCTGTTTCAAAAGCCGCCACGATGGATTGGTACTGGAGTGCTGCCGTTTCTGACTCAGTTGATTGATGTGACTGCCATGCGCGCCAGCCAAACACCAAGGCTAACGCCAACACAACACCGGTCAATAAGGAGCGACCGTATTGTTGCCACCAATTTTTCAAGGCCGCAATCTGCTGCTCATCCGTTTGATACTCTTCCATTACCAATCCCTCTTAGGTTTTAAATCACTCTGTACAAAACGCTTCGCCCTCAGGCGACCATGTCTTAGCATGCGCCGGCGCTTGTTGACCCGATAACAATTCTTTTACCTCTCCAGATAAGCCCTCGCCAGGAACACCTTGATCCACAAACCAAACATAAGGAATGCCACGCTTTTCAGCATGCCGAATTTGTTTGCCAAAATTTTGGACCTGATGAAAGACGTCGGCACCAATGCCACGCTGTCTCAACACAGACGCTACCTGGTTTGCTTGCGCACGCATTTCTTCATCGGTCATAATGACCAACACGTGCACCATAGGCGGTAACTCTAAGTCCAAAAGGCCGTGATCAAAGCCATACCCTAACAGGCGCGTTAGACCCAGAGAAACACCAACACCGGGCAAGGCTTTTTTATCACCCCCCACCAGACGATCGTACCGCCCTCCCGAACAAACGGCACCAATGTGCTCATGCCCCACTAAATACCCTTCATAAACGGTACCGGTATAATAATCCAAACCACGCGCAATACTCAGATCAACCACCAGTTCACACCCAGGAACCGCTTCTACCATTGACATCACAGCCGCCAACTCGTCTAAGCCTTCATCCAACAGTGGATGCGCCACACCAAGCGCCTTTACCGATGCCACAAATACCTGACTCTCTGAAGAGATAGACCCTAATGCCAAGGCTTTTTCGGCTTGCGTCTGAGTCATACCAACCTCAGCCATCAAAAGCCTCTTCACCTCATCCGCACCAATCTTGGCGAGTTTATCCACACACCGCAATGTCTCAGCGACATTGTCAGTTGCAATCCCCAAACCTTGGTAAAAACCTTGTAAAATTTTACGGTGACTCAACTTCAACCGCATTGTTTGATCCCGCAAAGGCACACAGGCCCAAATCTGCATTAACAAACGCGCCATTTCTGCATCAAAGTGCAAAGGCAACTGGTTTTGCGCCACGATATCCAAATCGCATTGCAAAAATTCACGATAGCGGCCTTCTTGCTTGCGCTCACCGCGCCACACTTTTTGAATCTGATAGCGTTTAAAGGGGAAAACTAACTCCGATTGAAACTGCTCCACGTAACGTGCAAAGGGCACCGTTAAATCAAAGTGCAGCCCCAGTTTTTCAACTTCTCCTTCAATCGCGTGCAATCGCTTCAGAACGTAAATTTCCTTGTCGTCGCCTTTGCTGCAAAGCACTGACAAAGGCTCCACAGAACGCGTTTCTAAGGGCACAAACCCAGAAAGCTCTAATTGCCGAGCAATTGCCGCAACGATCTTCTGTTCAACCCGTTTTTGCGCAGGCAACCACTCAGGGTAGCCGCTGATCGGAGCAATCTTAGGCATGCGCTTCTGGTACTCCCACTTTAAGCGTGGATGAAGCCGTAGCTTGATCGCTGGAGGCCTGATTTTCTTTCAAACGAGCCCGAATCAATCGCTCGAGCTCATCCACCATGTCAGCATTATCCACTTTATGACTGGGTCGACCTTCTCGATAAATCAAATTTTTCGGACTGCCCCCGGTCAAACCAATATCCGCTTCTTTGGCTTCACCCGGCCCATTCACATAACAACCAATCACGGCCACATCCAAAGGATCCGTCACATCTTCTAAACGTTCCTCTAAAGCGTTCATGGTTTTAATCACATCAAAATTTTGTCGTGAACAACTCGGACAAGCAATAAAATTGATGCCTTTTTTCCGTAAGTTCAAACTTTTTAATAAGTCAAACCCCACCTTAATTTCTTCAACAGGGTCTGCCGCTAACGAAATACGCAAGGTGTCCCCAATGCCTTCACTCAACAACATCCCCAGCGCCACCGAGGATTTAATCGTTCCCGAGCGTAATACACCAGCTTCCGTAACTCCCAAATGCAACGGCTGCTCAATCTGATTTGCAATCAACCGATACGCTTCCACGGTCATAAAAACATTGGAGGCTTTTAAACTGACCTTAAACTCTTGGAAATCCAAACGATCCAAAATATCCACATGACGCATCGCCGATTCGACTAAGGCTTGCGCACAAGGCTCACCGTACTTGCGTTGCAACGCTTTCTCAAGCGACCCAGCATTAACACCAATACGAATGGGAATATCATGATCTCGCGCACAATCGATCACGGCCCGTACCCGATCATCACGACCAATGTTGCCAGGATTAATCCTTAAACAATCCACACCGTATTCCGCTACTTTCAACGCAATTTTATAGTCAAAGTGAATATCCGCTATCAACGGCACCGTCACTTGCGGTTTTATTTTGGCAAAGGCTTCTGCAGCCTCCATATCTGGCACAGAAACTCGAACTAAGTCAGCCCCAACGGCCTCTAACGCCTGAATCTGAGCCACAGTAGCCGCCACATCATGAGTATCAGTATTGGTCATACTTTGCACCGAAATCGGCGCATCCCCGCCAACAAGAACAGAGCCCACTTTAATTTGCCGACAAGCTCGACGCTTAATTCGAATGGCCTGATCTGTCAGGTGTTCACTGTGTTCACTCACGACCTGCTCCTCGCTCAACAATTGGGCGCGCTTTAGAATGAGAGCCCGACACTTTCTCAGTAACAGATGTTTTCTCAATAACAGGTGCTTTTTCAGTAATAAAATCAATCGGCTGCTGATTAAATTTCACCATAACCGCCGAAGGATCCTCAATCATGAGCGTAAAGGGAGCTCGACCACCAAATTTAAGCAACGCACCTGAAGCATACTCATTGTCCGCTTCGGCTCCTTTTTGCCCCTGGCTGTCAATAATCTCAACACGAGTCTGACGTAAAAAATACAACTCTAATGCATCCTGACCACCCGAAGAAGCTTGCCCAACCAGCCACGTATTCGGTCTTCCCAACTCAGTTAACACCACTTTTTGAGCCGCAGACTCAGACTCAATCGCAAATTCCGCCTCAGCCCCCAACAACAAATCAAGCCGGCGCTCAAAAGCCGCATCATCTCGAGAAACAACCGCCACATCTGAACCTAATTCAGGCCGTTTCACGCCACCTTCTAACAGCATTGTACGAGCCATAGAGCGCGCCTGCATTTGATCAATATATGCAGTCACACCATCCCAATACAACACGCCCCCAATAAAGACCAACATTAAAGAAAACAATGCCACATGGCCTCTTAAGTCCAAGCCCTCATAATCAGGCGAGACGGCTAATTTAAGTGGTCGCACTGGCTCCCCTCCGCCCTCTGTTACCACAGACTGAGACACATCGGAGCCACATTCAGACCACGCCCGCTCAAACGCAGGCAAGTATTGGGACACATCCGAATTAAGCAGCTTACAATACGCCCCTAAATACCCTTTTAAAAAGACGGGGCTTGGCAAATCAACCCAACGGGCTGCTTCCATCGCTTCAATGTAACCAGGCTGCAAACAAAGCTGCAGCTCTACCGACTCTGCCGTTAAACCTTGCGCTTCACGCATCATTTTAAGCTTTTGACCAGCCGATTGAGCATCTTTAAAAACGACCATCTCCTCTTTAATGACGGGCTTTGACAACACAGTGTTCTCCCATTAATTGGATATAATTGGATAGTTGTTACCTGATGATGTATGTCACCAGTCACTGATCACGAAAACGTATTATTCACTTTGAATATAAGCTTGGTACTCAGCTGAATTGGGGTAGAGTTTACGCAACGCCAACTCGTAACTCGCCAACTTATCACGATCCCCCACCACTCTTTGCACTTGAATACCCAACCACAAACTTCTTGGCGTATGACGAGCCAATAACCCATACTGCTCGACATAGTCAGCAGCACCTTGCCTATCGTTTTTCTTGAAGGCAATATCAGCCAATTCAAGGTAAGAACGCGACATACGCCCATCGGCGCGTGTCGCGCTTAAAAACGCCTCTTCTGCTTTCTCTAAATCAGCCAATTTCAAATAACAACGGCCCATGTTTTCAAAAGCAACGGCACGATTCTCATACCCAGGATCATTGGCTGCTTTTTTAAGCTGCTTTAGGGCCTCTTTATAGCGATTTTCATTATATAAAAAGGTCGCATAATTATTGCGCGCCTTCGATAACGTGGAGTCGTAGCGGAGCGATAATTTAAAATGTTTTTCTTCCAGTTTTTTATCACCTGTTAAACGGTACACCAAAGCCATGGCATTATGCGCCTCAGGCGATTTGGGGGCCTTTTCTAATGCGCGCTTCAAGTGCTTAAAAGCCGTTTCAGCATTGCCTTCTTTTATGTATTCAGCCGCCGCGGCAATAGACACCTCGGTAAAACGCTGAGGATCCGATTTTTGAAACACCGGCTCTTCAATCTCAGTCACACAACCGACTTGCATCAGCAACCCTGCCAACAACACCCCACTAAAAGTAACGCGTTTAACCACAAGCAATCTCCCCTTCATTTTCTCGAAAGATCATGGTTGCTGCTCGCCAGTCTCGTTGACGCCGCGTACGGTCTTTGACTTGCCCTACCAACTGACCGCAAGCGGCATCAATATCATCGCCTCGGGTACGCCGAACGGTTGTCACAACCCCAGCCTCCAATAATTTTGCCTGAAACTTAGCAATGCGTGTGTTTGAAGAACGCTTGTAACCTGCATAAGGAAAAGGATTGAACGGAATCAAATTCACCTTGCAAGGCAAATCACCCAACCAATCAATTAACCGATCCGCATCTTCCAAACGATCATTTACTTCTTGGAGCATCACATACTCAAACGTAATACGACGCCTTCGAGCTTGAAACTCTGAATAGCGCTGACAAGCCGCCTTGAGTTCATTGAGCGGGTATTTTTTATTAATAGGCACTAATTTATTGCGCAATGAATCCGATGGCGCGTGCAACGACACCGCCAGACTCACATCCACATGATCCATTAACTGATCCATTTTCGGCACAATCCCAGAGGTACTGACGGTTAAACGACGTTTCGAAATACCATAGCCAAAATCACTGAGCATGACCTGCAGTGCCGGAATCAAATGCTGAAAGTTTAACAAAGGTTCACCCATGCCCATCATCACAACATTGGTAATAGGGCGCTCCACTTCACCGGCTTTGAACAACGCTTGATGCGCTATAAAAACCTGAGCCACAATTTCAGCCGCCGTTAAATCGCGCTGAAACCCTTGCTTGCCAGTGGAGCAAAAATCACAATCCAGAGCGCACCCAACCTGAGAAGACACACACAAAGTCCCTCGACCGGACTCCGGAATAAAGACGGTTTCAATCACAGAGCCGGTTTGCTGACCGGAATTCGCAGCACCGACATCTAACAACCATTTTTGGGTGCCATCGTTCGACACATGGTGATACGTCACTTTAGGCAACGCCACCTCAGCAACAGCGGACAGACGGGTTCTCAGCCCCATGCTCAAATCCGTCATTTGCAGAAAATCGGTGACACCTCGCTGATAAAGCCATTTCATCACTTGATCCGCACGAAATGGCTTTTCATTGAGGCTGGCAAAAAACGCCTTCAACTCAGCCCGCGGCATACCCAGCAGGTTTACCCTTTTAACACTTGATTCAGCACCTGACTCGGCGACTGCTTTTCCGAGCTGGGTCTTCGCCTGTTCGGGCTGAGCCGTATTTATCGTGTCCGCGGACATAATTCCCCAGCATCAAAGAAATAAGCCACTTCACGCTCCGCTGATGCCAAAGAATCAGACCCATGGACCGCATTTTCATCAATGGTACTGGCAAAATCAGCACGAATGGTTCCAGCTTCCGCTTCTTGAGGATTGGTCGCACCCATTAATGCTCGGTTTTTTGAAACAGCGCCTTCGCCCTCTAAAACCATGACAAAGACTGGTCCTGATGTCATAAACGAAACCAAGTCCGCGAAAAAAGGCCGCTCTTTGTGTTCAGCGTAAAAACCTTCGGCTTTGGCTTGATCTAAATGCATCATCTTGGCCGCCACAACTTGCAAATCAGCCCCTTCAAAACGGCTGATGATTTGGCCTATGACGTTTTTACCAACCGCATCCGGCTTAATAATCGATAAAGTTTTCTCAACTGACATACATGTTTCTCCTAGTTTGTTTGCTTATTAAAAAAATTAAACTCGTAAAGATGTCACAACATGTGAGATCTGCTGTACTGCAATAGCAATCTGATCCAGCGTTGTCTCACGTCCCAAACTTAACCGAATACCGGTTAAGGCTTCTTGTTTCGACACACCTAACGCATGCAACACATGAGAAGGCTCAACGCGCTCACTGTTACAAGCCGACCCTGTTCCAACCGCCAGATCCGTTAACCCCATCAACAGCGCTTCAGGACGCTGAATTCCGGCTGCCGTTAAATGAACAATGTGCGGTACTTGGGCACCATCTGCCACATGTAACTGGATACCAGGCACCGCCGTTAAACCCGCCTTCAACCGCTCACATAACACAGTAATATGCGCCAAATCTTCCTGCAAACGCTCACAAACCAACTCAACCGCTTTTGCAAAGCCAGCAATCTGATGCGTCGGCAACGTTCCTGCCCTCAACCCCATTTCCTGTCCACCGCCAAACAAAACTGGTTCGATCTTAGGAAATACAGAACGCTTTACAAACAACGCCCCAACGCCTTTGGGTCCGTAAGCCTTATGTGCAGAAAAAGAAACCAAGTCTGCACCCATTTCAGCCAAATCCACCGGTATTTTACCCAAACTCTGAGCAGCATCAACATGGAATACAATATCTTTATCGGATAACAGACGACCAATGGCCGCTACATCCGTGACCCCACCCAGCTCATTATTCACCTGCATCAAGCTGACAAGCCGAGTATCCGGCCTTATAACCGCAGCAACAGCATCTACTGAAATGGCACCTCCTGGGTCAGGCGCCAAATAAGAGACCTCAATATTCGGATATTTTTCAAAAGCTTGAAGGGTAGATAAGACAGCTTTGTGTTCAACCTGAGACGTGACAACATGAATAATGTCACCAGCTGCACCCTCACCATCTGCACCCATCAAGCAAGCGCGCAATACACCCTGCAAAGCAATGTTGTCTGCCTCTGTAGCACCCGATGTAAACAGCAGCTCCCTGGAATAACAGTTCAAGGTCTCAGCAATATCGGCTCGCGCGCTTTGCACAAGCTGATCAGCCTGCCAGCCATAACGATGAGATTTAGCGGAAGGATTAGCATGAGAAGACAGCAAGGTTTCATGCATCACCTGAACGACAGCGGCATCGACCGGAGTCGATGCCGCATAGTCTAGATAGATTGGAGCTGTTAAATCATTCAGTCTCAACCGACTCCTGCTGAGCTGCCTTAACACTCAGCTTAATACGACCGCGCTGATCCAACTCCAAGACCTTAACCGAAATGGTTTGGCCTTCTTTCAAGTAATCACCGACATTTTCAACGCGCTCTTCTGCAATTTGCGAGATATGAACCAGTCCTGTGGTACCTCCCCCTAAGAAATTCACAAAGGCACCAAAATCGACAATTTTTTCAACTACCCCTTCGTAAATTTTGCCAACTTCAGGCACAGCGGTGATATCTTTAATGCGCTGCAACGCTGCATCACAGGAAGCTTTGTCTTCACCGTAAACCTTAACCGTACCATCATCATCGATATCAATCGTCGCCTTAGTTTCTTCACAAAGCGCTCGAATGGTCGCACCACCTTTGCCAATAACGTCGCGGATTTTATCTGGATTGATTTTATAGGTAGTAAACTGAGGCGCATGCTCACTCACTTCCGTGCGCGGCGCATTAATCGCTTGCTGCATACACTCCAAGATATGCAAACGGCCTTTTTTCGCCTGATTTAACGCCTGTTCCATGATCTCTTCAGTGATGCCATCAATTTTGATGTCCATCTGCAACGCAGTAACACCATTCTTAGTGCCGGCAACTTTAAAGTCCATGTCGCCCAGATGATCTTCATCACCCAGGATATCGGATAAAATTGCAAATTTATCGCCTTCTTTCACCAACCCCATAGCAATACCAGCAACGGAATCCGACAGAGGCACCCCTGCATCCATCATAGCCATACAGCCACCACAAATAGACGCCATTGAGGAAGACCCATTAGACTCAGTGATATCAGAAACTACCCGAACCACATAAGGAAAATCTTGCTCGCTTGGCAATACGGCCTCCAAACCTCGACGCGCCAAACGGCCATGGCCAATTTCACGACGCTTAGGGGACATCGCCATACCGACTTCGCCAACACAGTAGGGAGGGAAGTTGTAATGCAGCATAAAATTATCGGTGCGCGAACCCTCTAAGGCATCAATCAACTGACCGTCTCGATTACTGCCCAAGGTTGCCGCCACCAAAGCCTGCGTTTCACCTCGAGTAAACAACACAGAACCGTGCACATGGGGCAACAACCCCACATCAATATCAATTGGTCGAACCACATCATGCGCTCGACCATCAATTCTTGGCAACCCGTTAATCACATTATCCCGAACAATGCTCTTTTCTAACTTACCAAAAGCCGCTTTCACCGCATCTTTTGATAAAAGGTCATCAGCCGATTGCGAATCATCCTCAACACACAAAGCCGCAAAGGCTTGCTCTTTAAGCTGCCCCAAACGCTCATAACGAGCCATTTTATCCGTCAACTGATACGCAGCCGCAATGTCTTCAAATGACTGCGCTTTGACTTTTTCTAAAGTAGCCAAATCTTCTTCAGGCGGCGTCCAATCCCAAGGCGCTGTATTCACGTCCTCAGCAAAAGCCTTAATTTCACTAACAACTTTCTGAAGCTCTTGCTGACCAAAAAGCACAGCCCCCAGCATTTGATCTTCAGTGAGTTGCTTGGCTTCTGATTCCACCATCAATACCGCTTTATCGGTGCCTGCAACCACCAAATCCAACTCAGACGTTTCCAGCTGGTCATAACTGGGGTTAATGACATACATGCCATCCACAAAACCCACTCGCGCAGCCCCAATTGGCCCACCGAAAGGCAAACCTGAAATGGACAAAGCTGCCGAAACACCAATCAAGGCGGCAATATCAGGGTCTTGTAATTTATCAGTAGATACCACGTTAGCGGTCACCTGAACCTCACAATCAAAGCCTTTCGGGAACAAAGGACGAATCGGACGATCAATCAAGCGACAGGTCAATGTCTCTTTTTCACTGGGCCGACCTTCTCGCTTTAAAAAGCCACCCGGGATCTTACCCGCGGCATAGGTTTTCTCTTGATAGTTCACTGTCAAAGGAAAGAAATCACGAGGTGTCTCCGATGCTTTTGCCACGACGGCCACAAACACCGTGACATTGCCGACAGTGACCATGACAGAAGAAGTTGCCTGGCGAGCGATGCGACCTGTCTCTAACACACAGGGCATACCACCGTATTCAAACTCTCTTTTGATGACATTAAACATTCGTGATTTCCTATTCTCTCTTTAAAATTACAAAACTATCTGCAACAAACTATCTGCAACAAACTATCTACAACAAGCCATGCTACAACAAACTATGCATAAAACACTGTGTATAAACAATAAAAACGCTATCGACGCAGCCCCAGACTGTCAATCAAAGACTTATACCGAGCTTGATCTTTGCGCTTCAAGTAATCCAACAGTTTACGACGACGATTCACTTTTCGGATCAAACCACGACGTGAATGGTGATCTTTTTTATGGTCTTTAAAATGACCTTGCAACTGATTAATCGACTCAGTCAACAATGCGACCTGCACTTCAGCTGATCCTGTATCAGCATCACTGCGCTTAAACTGACCAACTACGGTTTCTTTTTGTTGGGCGGACAACGCCATTTGCTTTCTCCTTACAATAAGTATGCCTTTGGATAAAGAAAACTGCCGTGCATACTAACAGCAGTATTCATGCTTTTCTGACAAGCCAGATTTAACTGCACTCAAACAAGCAACCGCTTAGGCGCCACACGACCATCCGAAAGGATCTGCCCAATGGCAAACAATCCCATCCGATCACTCGAAAGCTTAACCAAAACAGGCGCCTCCGATTGAGTCAACAGCCCAGCAACATCGACACACTTGCTCGCAATCTGATCTTTATCGAGCAACACACTCTGACCATGCAGCACGGACTGACTCAGCGTCTCACTTAACCGGATCTCAATCCAGCCTTCCAAAGCCGACGAAAGCGGCAATACTAACCGATCCAAATCAAAACCACCCGCACTTTTGCGTTCTGCAGGTCCTTTTTCTGCCGAATCCGCAAACTGAGCCAACAAGTCAACCAAACTGACTGCCTGATCAAGCCGATAAGGCCCCGCCTGCGTGCGCCGCAACACCGCCACATGCGCCCCACAACCAAGAAAAGCCCCCACATCTTCAACCAATGAACGAATGTATGTTCCCTTACTACAAGCAACCTGAAAAGTTGCAAAAGGGTGCTCATAAGACTCTAAAATTAAAGAATCAATCACCACCTGACGGCTTTTACGGGGCACCTCCACCCCTTTTCGAGCCCAATAATACAAAGGCTTACCTTGGTACTTAAGTGCTGAATACAAAGGGGCAAATTGTTGCTGCGGACCTGTAAATCGCTCCACCACCTGACGCCATTGCGACTCGGACACAAGGCTAACTTCTGACGATTCTAGAACCGTACCTTCAGCGTCTCCAGTATCCGTTGTCACACCTAGGTGCGCCGTTACCCGGTAGCTTTTATTAGCGTCCAACAAGTACTGAGACAACTTAGTCGCCTGCCCAAAGCAAAGCGGCAATACGCCAGTCGCAAGGGGATCTAACGCCCCCGTGTGACCCGCCTTTTTAGCCCCAAACAAACGTTTAACTTTTTGCAGCGCTTGATTTGACGTAAGCCCTTTCGGCTTATCTAAGATCAGAATCCCATCCACGAACAAAAACCTGGCTTAACTGGACTCTGACGACCCCTGATCACCCGAGCGAGCACCAGTTTCTCGACCTACTATTGACTCTTTACTCTCCGCCGACTCTTTACTCACTGCCAACTCTTTACTCACTGCTAAGTCAATCAACTGATCCATGCGCTGACTTTTTAAACTCAGGTCATCGTAGTGAAAATGCAACGCCGGGAGAAATTTAAGCGCCACCTTGTGAGCTAATTCAGAACGAAAGAAGCCAGCCGCTTTACTGACCGCCACCTCAACCTCTTTAATTTGAATCGCATCCGACAAGCCAATGACATGGTAATAAATATGCGCATTCCGCAAATCAGGCGTCACCCGAACCTCGGTAATACTGACCAATGACAAGCGGGGATCACTGACATCATTCTGAAAAATCTGAGCAATGTGCTGCTGAATGGTTTGCGACACTTTTTTTAAGCGACTGGACATAATAACTCGCTTCTCATATTGGCTGACATTGAAGCCCAAATACTGGCCCCCGAACTGCCAGACTACAAAGAACGCTTAATCTCCGTCACTTCATACGCTTCGATTTTGTCTTGAGCACGGACATCGTTGTAACCTCGAACAGCAACACCGCAATCCAAACCACTGCGCACTTCAGGCACATCGTCCTTAAACCGACGCAGTGACTCCAACTCGCCATCGAACACCACCACATCATCTCGCAATACACGGATACGACCTTTACGAGAGAGCACCCCTTCGGTAACCAAGCATCCAGCGGCGGCACCAAATTTGGAAGAACGGAATACGTCCTTCACATCCGCCAATCCCAAAATTTTCTCGCGCCGTTCAGGCTGCAACAAGCCAGATAATGCCGCTTTAACGTCCTCAATCACCTCGTAAATAACACTGTAATAACGAAGATCAATATCTTCTTCCTGACAGATTTTTTTAGCCGCCTGATCCGCTCGAACATTAAAGCCAATCATCACAGCCCCAGAGGTTAAAGCAAGGTTCGCATCAGATTCTGTAATACCTCCGACCCCAGAGGCAATCACACTGACTTTAACCTCTTCATTTCCCAGATCCAATAAAGAAGCCGTCAACGCTTCCAAAGAGCCTTTTACGTCTGCCTTTAACACAACATTCACGGTTGCCACATCAGCGGCACCCATTTGATCAAAAATATTATCCAAATGCGCTGGCTGAAGACGACCCAACTTGTGCATACGCTGCTTACGCTCACGCTCTGCAGCCACTTCACGCGCTCGACGCTCATTAGCCACAACCACAAAAGATTCTCCCGCCTCGGGAACACCGTTCAAACCCAATATCTCAACGGGCATGGAAGGCTTAACGGTTTTAAGCGCCTTACCATACTCATCTTTCATTGCACGAATACGCCCATAATACGCACCCGCCAACACCATATCAGACATATTCAATGAGCCTCGCTGAACCAACAAGGTCGCTACTGCGCCTCGCCCTTTATCAAGGCTCGACTCAATCACCACCCCCTCAGCAGGCCCCTCACAAGGCGCCTTCAATTCCAAAAGCTCCGCTTGCAATAAAACAGCGTCTAACAACTCATCGATACCTTGCCCGGTCAATGCCGAGACCTCTATAAACTGCGTATCCCCACCCCAATCCTCTGGTATCAGCTGCTTTTGCTGAGACAACTCATTCTTTACCTTATCAGGATCAGCATCAGGCTTATCGATTTTATTAACAGCAACAACAATAGGGACTTCAGCGGCACGAGCATGATCAATCGCTTCCGCCGTTTGCGGCATCATGCCGTCATCTGCAGCCACCACCAAGATCACCACATCGGTACATTTTGCCCCTCGAGCGCGCATTGCTGTAAATGCCGCATGCCCCGGGGTATCCAAAAAGGTCATATTCCCTTTCTCAGTAGCGACATGATAGGCACCGATATGCTGCGTAATGCCACCCGCTTCTCCGGCCGCAACCTGAGCTTTGCGAATGGTATCCAACAAAGATGTTTTACCATGATCGACGTGCCCCATAATGGTCACCACAGGCGCACGCTCTTCTAGATTGCCCGAACGAGCCGAATCAATAATCTGACTCAACCCATCCTCCAGCGTGTCTTCATTCACTAAGACATATTTATGCCCCATTTCTTCCGCAACCAAAACCGCCGTATCTTGATCCAGCATCTGGTTAACATGAGCCGGAACACCCAAGCGCATCAGCTCCTTAATCACTTCAATGGCTTTCACAGACATCTGATTCGCCAAATCTGGTACAGAAATCATCTCACCGATACGCACTTCTCGCACCACCGGCTGGGTCGGCTGAGTAAAGCCATGCTCTTCCGATAACTGCTTTGCGACTTTTACGCGATTTTTCAATACTTTACGAGACGAACGCTTTTGGCGCTTTTCTTCTTCTGCCAAGCTTTCTTCAAAAGCCTGCTGCACCAGCGCATCTTCCTCTTCCGTCACATCTTGCTCAGCAGACGCCCCCTCACCGTCTTCAGAACGCTGTGCCAATGACTCCGCAATCCGCTTAGCGTCTTCCAATGTTTTTGCTTGCGCTTTTTTATCTGCCTCAACACGAGCCAATTCTTCTGCCTTACGTTTCGCGTCATCTTCAACGCGTACGTCGCCCGCATTCTCCAAGGCCAGCTCAGCAATATTAGGCTTCGCAGCCGCCGTACTTAATTTAGGGGTCGTTTTTGCTGACTTAGACTTAGCTTTTATTTTCTTCGCAGAGGAAGCGCTTTCAGCCGCTGAAGCAGCATCAATCAATGCATCAGGCTCTACAATCTCTTGCTTATCCGCTTGTCCTGCAATAATAACATTGGGAGATGGCGCCGCATCGACCACAGGGGCCTCATTTTGAGTCGCCGCCTCTTCTGGCTCAGCAGGCAACATCTCCTCAGGAGGCTCGGTTACAGTTGTACGCTTAACATACGTGCGCTTTTTCCTAACTTCAACGTTTACGGTTTTACGACCACTGGCCCCTGACACCTTAATTTTGGAAACACTCTTCCTTTTTAAAGTAATTTTTCGTTCCGAAACAGACGCCCCCTGAGACCCTCGTTTTAAAAACAACAGCAACTGCTGTTTTTCAGAGTCCGATACCGACTGATCCAAATCAGCATGAGTTAAGCCTGCGTCATTCATTTGCTGTAACAACTGCTCGGGAGGGACCCCAACAACACCTGCCAGCTGCTTCACCGTCACTTCAGCCATCTAGTTCTTCCACACCTCGTATACGCATTCTATTATCAAGCCACTGCCACCAGCTCAGTCTTCAAAAAAACACTAAACCATCAATTAGATTCAGCCGACTCCGCAAACCAAGGCTCTCTAGCCTTCATAATCAATTGACCTGCACGCTCTTCAGTCATCCCTTCTAAATCCATCAACTCATCGATGGATTGCTCAGCCAGATCTTCCATCGACACAATACCCTGTTGCGCCATTAATTGCGCCAACGCCAAATCCATGCCTTCCATCGACACCAAATCTTCAGCCGGCTCAGCGGGACCACCCCCTAAAGCCCGAGCAAGTAAAGCGTCCTTAGCACTGGCACGCAAACTCTCCACCAGTTCTTCATCGAAGCCATCAATACCCAACATTTCCTCAACTGGCACGTAAGCAACTTCGTCCAAGGTGCTAAAACCTTCTTCAACGAGCACTACAGCCAGCTCTTCATCAACACCCAGCTCATCGACAAATCGCTGCAGTATGGTGCTCGCTTCATCCTCTTGTTTTTGCTCAGCCTCCGACGACGTCATCACATTGAGTTTCCAACCGGTCAAATCGCTGGCCAAACGGATATTCTGCCCACTCCGACCAATAGCCTGAGCCAGCTGCTCTTCCTCAACTGCTACATCCATTGAGTGACTTTCTTCGTCAACCACGATGGACACCACTTCAGCCGGAGCCATGGCATTAATCACCAGCTGAGCTGGGCTATCATCCCATAAAATAATATCAATGCGCTCACCAGCCAACTCATTTGAAACCGCCTGGACACGCGCACCACGCATCCCCACACACGCCCCCACAGGGTCCATTCGCTGATCGTTGGTTTTCACAGCAATTTTAGCTCGAGAGCCGGCATCACGAGCAGCCGCCTTCAGCTCAATAATCTCTTCACCGATTTCTGGCACTTCAATCTTAAACAACTCGGCCAGCATTTCTGGGCGCGTACGACTGACCAACAACTGAGCACCACGCCCCTCTTCATTAACACCGTATAAAACCCCACGAACCCGCTCGCCAGTACGAAGATTTTCACGCGGAATCAATTCTTCACGCCGAATAATGGCCTCAGCATTACCCCCTAAGTCCAAAATAACACCATCACGGATAACGCGCTTCACAACACCGCTGATCAACTGACCAATTTTATCTCTATTATCTTCAATAATTTGCGCTCGCTCCGCTTCACGCACCTTTTGAACGATCACCTGCTTTGCAGTTTGCGCCGCTATACGACCAAACTCAACCGAATCAATCTGCTCTAAAACATAATCACCGTATTGCAAAGCAGCATCTTTTTCATGAGCCTCCTCCAAGCTCAACACCCTTGCCGGCGCTGCCCAATCTTCAGAGTCATCTTCAACCACCTTCCAACGTCGATACGTATTGTAGTCACCTGATTTACGATCAATATCAACGACCGCATCAATATCTTCTCGATAGCGCTTCTTGGTCGCCGTTGCCAAAGCAAGCTCAACCGCCTCAAAAATCACTTCGCGCTCAACGCCCTTCTCATTAGAAACGGTTTCAACAACCAACAAAATCTCTTTATTCATACGGCAGCTCTACCCTACAAAATCCGCAATTCACGTAACAAACCATTAAAAACACGACTCAAACATTAATAATCAGGAATCAAGCGCACTTTCACTGCATCATCGAAGGCAAAACGATGCGCTTGCCCCTCATCAAGCAGCTCAAACACCCCGTCCTCCTCAACCCGCACTAATTCCCCAATAAATCTCGAACGCCCTTCAACAGGCCGCTTAAGCTTAACAGACAACTCTTGCCCCACATACGGCACTAACTGAGAACAATGAAAAAAAAATCGATCCAAGCCTGGCGAAGAAACCTCGAGGTTATACTCCACCTGCAGCCAATCCTCAACATCCAAAATAGCCCCAACATCCGCACTGACGCGAGCACAATCCTCCACATGCACACCATCTGGGCCATCAATGTAGATTCGCAGAGTCTTAAATCCTCGCCCACCAACAAGCTCGACACCCCAGACATCAAAACCCAAGGCCTCAACAGCTACTCGAATCCCAGACTCAATTTGCTCAATCAGCTGCATACTCTGCACCCCAATAAAAAAGGGGCGAATGCCCCTTTTTTCTCTAAACTCCCTTAGAATAACGCATAAGCGCACCTAAAAATCAGGAAGTAGAGCGTAACTTGTTTACTTCACCGCCAAACTTTAATTCACCACCAAACAATTTAAAAAATGTTTTTTAAAAAAGTCAGGCCGCGGGGAACTCACCAACTCGAAAACTGACGGCATCATACAGCATGTTAACCGAATTAACAAAACTAACTGAAACTCATACAGCCCGAACTCAAGACAGCCCTTGCAAGGCCTCAACGTATCCAGGATGGGACACATTAGCCGCCATCATTTCTTGAATAGGCACCCCGTGGCTATCGGCCGGATTTAACGAATGACCTGCCGAATGATACAACCCCACGAACATTCTAAAAGCCTCTAAAGGCAAGCCACGATACGCTTTGAGCAAAATTTGGTAACTAGGATCACCCTCAAACGCAGTTTCGCTAGATTCTTCCAAAAACACCTTAAGCCGCTCTTCTGAAAACACTTCCCCAATAACTTTTTTCTTATCTTTTTTCTGACTCGCCAACAGCCTCACCTCAATTCAATTTATTCTCAAACCTTATCGTAAATTGCTCTCCGGGCCATCACTTTTTTTAGATAACGCCGCGTTTCATCGGCCGGCAAATGACTCAACAACCGCTGCAATACCTGGTCTGATGACAAACGATTCACCTCGCCAAGCGCCAAATCAAATTGTGGGGCCCCCACAAAAGCCCGAGCGACATTACTGACCCCAGCATTGTAAGCCGCTACGGCACAGTACCAACGACTGGCTTCATTTTCAATATCTCTTAAATAATGGCTATAGAGCAAGCTCAAATAAGCTGTCCCAATCTGAATATTTTTATCTGGCTGAAACAAGTCAATGGGCGTTAACAGCACCGCCTCATCAAACAAAAACTTGGTCGCATCCTGACCAGCCGATGTCGGCACAACCTGCATCAACCCGTAGGCCGACGCTTTCGAGCGCGCCAACGGGTTAAAGTGGCTTTCCGTATGAATTACAGAAAAAATAAGGTCTTCAGGCACGGAAAGCTGCTTGGCATATAAAGCTATATGCGGCTTTAATCGCTCAGCCTTTCGAAGCAAACGATTGCTTGGCATTGGGATGAAAAACGTTACACTCTCCGAAAGCGGCACCCCGAGTTGCGCAGGTCCAGCCTGGGCATCACCAGAAAAACGAAGCTCCGCATTGGACATCAAACGCCGGGTTAAGGCGGCCAGCTCGTCACTACCACCGCCAGAAGAATACAGCTCCCCCAACACCAACTCCTCAGCCCAGCTTTCATTAGCAACGCGGGACACCACTTCTCGCAATGAATCAAACAAAGGTTCACGCTGAAGAGCTTGATGAAATGTAGTCAGCAAGAGCTCTTTTAACTCCCCCGCCACAAGCACTCTTTGAGAGGTTAACGAAGGGGGCTGCCCCCCTACTTTAAACGAGATTTTAATTTCATTATTTTGATAATCCACCCAACGACGAACCGAAAAGTCGTCATTGTATGTGACCCAGTTGGCAACATCGCTCCATATTGGCGTCGCCCAATGCTGCCTTACCGCATCGCGGTACGCTTCTGCGTTACGCGTCATCTGCTGATAAATGACCTCAGACGTCAAAGCCTCCTGCTCAGACACGTTCTCTTTAGAGCTCTGAACCTCTTCATCGGAAACACCTTCAGCCTCAGACGCCTCTTTAACCCCTTCTTTAAGCTCTTGATTAATCAACCAATCTTGCTCTAAAGCGCTCACAGACACTGAAACGAAACCGGCGAAAAAAACCACATACCACTTAAAATCAAGCATTTAATCAGCGTCCTTAAAAACCCCTCACCCCTTAAGCATAGCCAGGTTTTGGAAGACACTAGACCATTATGCTATCAATAAGCAGCCTGCCAATCCGCCTTAAACGCCGAAATACCTTGATAGCCCTCGTCAGAAAACGGAATTTCAAGCACGCCCGCGACCTTAACTGGCGCTTGCTGCTTTAAACCCAAACCGACATACTGAGGACTTCGAACATAAACCAACAAACCCAGTGCCTCTCCAGGCTGCAAAATAGCGCTTACCCCAGGCATTTCAATAAAGTGATCGCCATATCCCTTTATTGGCAGAACCTGATCATTAAGCAAACGCACACTCTTTTTGTGTGCTCGCCGAATCCCAATACCCACAAACAACGTCGGCCCGAGATCGACCTGATTGACATCAGCGCTCAGATTCAAGTTAGCCAACGGAATTCCAGCCAATTTTCGCTCCCGTTCAGCCTGCATCAACGGCATAAAAGCAGGACCAAAACGCCCACCTTGCTGCTCAAGCTCTTGACCAGCTACCCCCAGTCTATTGCCTGGCAACCAATCTAAAAAACGCCCGAACCACGTCAGAGGTTTTACCAACGCTGCCCCAGGCGCTTCTTTCACCCAAGTATCTTTAACCACAAACGCCTGCCCACCAATCGGAACTTCCGGCAGCACCGAACCCGAGCCATGACCATGAGTCAGGCATATTTCCGGCAACGAGGCAATACGATCCTCCTGACCTTTTAACTTGGCATCAAACCAAGAAAGCACAACATCCTGAATACCGTACTTCACACCATTACAATAAAACACCTGCTCAACATGAAAACCGGGCACCCAAGCCGATTGGGCTAACGGCAGCAGATGACCACCCTGCACCCCCAACATACGCACATCAACACCTGTCTCATTCAGGCATTGGTAGGTCTTCACCGCTTCATTAATCGGAAAAAGTACATCCCGAAACCCTTGAACCAACAAGGTATCAGCTCGCCATTCCGGCATCGATTCACAGTGACTTTTGATGCTGCGATTATCCCAGCGCTCAGCCACTACATCACTAACCCGCCCTTTGGAAGCTTGCGCATAGGTTTCATACAATGAATCATCAAAAGCTGGGCGCTGAAACCCATTAACAAAAACGTTCAGCCGCTCAAGCCAGTTCAGCCAACCCGTTTTCGGCACACGGCCCGGCGCCAAACTGGCACGAATATCGTACCAAGTATTAAACGGCACGATGGCATCGATACGCGAGTCTTCAGCCGCCCCCAACAATTGCAGCGCCCCAGAATAACTTTCCCCGACCATACCCACTAACGGGTTACCCTCTTGGAATTGCAACCGACTCAAGTGTCGCTCAGCCCAATCGAGCACAATACTGAGATCCCGCACTTCGTATTCAGGGTCCATCACACGAACCTGGCCACCACTGTCTCCATGTCCTCGCTGGTCATAACTCAAGACCCAATAGCCTTGCCGCCAAGCTTCGAGCGCAGCACGCCCCGTCACAATCACCTCACCATACAAACTGGCTGGACTGGACATTCGAAACATACCAAAGCTATGACTGTGGACAATCAAAGGGGCTTTTTGCCAAGGCGCCAATGCCGGTTGATACACAGTGGCTTTTAATTCAACGCCATCAAAAGAAGGAATACTTACATCGTAATACATCGCGGGCAGCGCCTGGGCGACCTCGTTATGCCGCGAAGTCACCTTAATAAAATCACCGTCTGCAAAGCGGGCTTGTAAAACGGGTGCGTTTTGATGGCGAGGATGATGACTGCAAGCAACGATCATACAAGCCATCATGAGCACAACACTCACCCAAAGACGCTTTTCAAACCCCGCTCGCCAATGCACCATAGCCCCCCCCCTGTCAAATAAAGCCCAACGAATAGAAATCAATCTGAGACAAGCACTAAAAACATGCATGACTTTTCAGTCATGTGACAAGTGTGCACCGTTAAGTAAAGTTATTTCAAGGAAAGTGACATATTTTTGTAAAAAACCGCCGAAATCGAATAACAAACGATCTCTAGTAAAAGCTGGCTGGGAGAATCAGAATCAACAACCTAACTCTCCTCACCGCTTTACTACGACTCTTGGCTTGAAGGCAACCGCCAAACAGCATTTTTGGGCCATGGGAGGATTTCTGCATCACAAAGCAAAGGCAAGGCGCGATTTTCTGGCTTCATTTCCTTAACCAGGTAACGAATTTGCTGCCAATAGTCCAACTGATCAACGCCAACAGGGCGCGCCACGGAGTAATAAGAACCAAAGAAAAAGCACTCCCCGATTGATGACATCTGTGACAATCGCTTCGTCTGCTGGCGGTAACCAGACAAAAAAGCCTGAAAGTCGGGGTGAGCAACAATAATGTCTCGATCTTGCAGAAAAGAAACCTCATCCGCTATCGCATCAAAAGAGCGCGCCGCCAGAAAAGGAGAACGCCGAAACAGCTTAGCAAATGTTGAGCCCGTGATCGCGTAACTCCCTGAAAGCACCCAGTTTCTTAGCATTTTAACGGGCAGAGGAACCACTAAATTGTTAGCCATATCCAACCTATATCTCTATAAACATGGAAACAGGCTATCGCTTTCAAACCAATTACTGTAGTAGCTTATTATTTAAAAAATGTAATCAAGAGGCTTTTAAATTTGCTTAAACTTGCAATATCGTAGTCAATTGTCTAAATTGAATTCAATGAATTCAATTATAGGTAATGATTACATGGCTATGATGACCGTAAGAAATCTACCCGATGAGGTCAAGAGAGCTTTAAGAGTTCGAGCAGCCCAGAATGGTCACAGCACAGAAGCTGAGGTACGCATGATTCTAGAAGAGGCGGTAAAGCCAAAGAAACGCGTACTGTTTGGCGATAAACTCTCAAAGTTGGGACAAAACGCCGGTTTAACGAATGACGATTTTGATGCATTAAAAAAAGCATCAGATCAATCAGCAGCGGAGCCCATGAGATTTCAATGATCCTTCTTGACACCAACATCATCTCCGAAGCGATGAAACCAGAACCTAATGCATTAGTAAAAGAATGGCTTAATAAACAGCACGAAGAGACACTCTTCCTCTCGAGCGTGACTCATGCAGAGCTGCTTTTTGGTATAGAGGTGCTTCCTGATGGAAAGCGCAAAACCAAACTAAAAACGGCACTGAATAAACTACTGAGCTTGTTTAAAGACCGCACCCTCTCTTTTGACTGCAACGCAGCAAAAAGTTATTCAAACTTAGCCGTCAAAGCAAGAAGCTCAGGAAAAGGCTTTCCAACACCGGATGGGTATATTGCAGCTATTGCAGTTGCCAATAAAATGCTCGTTGCAACAAGAGATACAGGTCCTTTTGAAGCCGCCCAGGTTTCGTTTATCAATCCATGGGAATGATGAATAAGAGGCTTTAAGGGCACAAAAATTTTAGGACGAACGCTGATCCGGCCTATCGGATTCTACCCACGTAGAATCAACATCTTGCTTGCGATCTTGCTCCAACGCATATTCCAGTTGTTGGCGAAAATACTTGGAACGACTGATGTAAGCTTTCTCATCCTGCCACAAATGAAACATTTCCTGCATAGCCTGTTGATCGTGCTGCTTAAAGATCTGCCCTGCCCGAACCGCCTGATAACGCCGAAACCCTAGCTCAGACAACACATCAACCGACATATCAATCGCCGTCGCAAAGGTATCGCGAAACACATACTTAACACCACGCTGCATCAACTCATAAGCATGAGTTCGGTTACGTGCCCGCGCATACACAGCTGCCTGAGGGAAATGTTTATGCAACATATCCACGACCATTAAACTGGCTTCCACCTCCTCAACAGCGACCACCACCAGTTTTGCATGGCCTGCACCAGCCGATTGCAACAAGTCCAAACGACCAATATCACCGTAATAGACTTTAAAACCAAACTTATTTAAAAACTCAATTTGAGCGGCATCATGATCAATCACGGTTGCCGAAAACCCATTCGCCGACAAAATACGCCCAACGATTTGCCCAAAACGACCAAAGCCCAAAATCAGAACGTTTTCTTTATCATCAATTTTTGGTGTCTCTTCAGGCGCCTGACGTTTGCGTCGAATCATCAATCGAGGCTGAATCCAAAACTCATTCAGCCACATCAAAATCGGCGTCAAGCACATGCTCAGCGCCACCACCAATATTAACCGACTGATCATATCCGAGGTTAAAATATGGTACGTCTGAGCGACGCCCAATAACACAAAAGCAAACTCCCCCCCTTGCGCCAAACTCAAGGCAAACAAACTGTTTTCTCCTGGCGCCAACTTCTGCCAATGGGCGACCGCAACCAAGACCAATAGTTTAATCACAATCAACATCAGCACCGCCAACGTAAAATACACCGGCTCAGACAACAATAATTCAAAATCTATAGTGGCACCCACCGCAATAAAAAACAGCCCAAGCAACAACCCTTTAAACGGCTCAATGCTCGCTTCCAACTCATGACGGTATTCACTATCCGCCAAAATCAAGCCTGCCAAAAACGTGCCCAGAGCAGGCGACAGTCCAATCGACTCCATCGCAAGCGCCGTGCTAAACACAATCAGCAGTGCCGCCGCAATCGATAATTCCCTCAACCGCGTTTTGGCAATAATACGAAACAACGGCTTTAATAAACGCCGCCCAACAAAGACCATCACGCCTGCCAAACCCAAGACCATCACCGCTTGCTGCCAACCCGAAAAATGGGGCGAATCGCCGTCAGTAACACCAACAGAAGATCCCAACAACGGCAACAAACTCAACATAGGAATCACAGCAATGTCTTGAAACAGCAACACACCAAAAGCATGGGTGCCGCCCTGAGTCTTTAAAAGCGCTCGCTCTTCCAGCGTTTGCAACACCATCGCCGTCGAGGATAAGGATAAAATCCCGCCAACAGCCAAAGCTGCTCTCCACTCCATGCCCGAAAGCATCAAAACAGCCGTCAACGCCAAGGTCGTTAAGCCCACCTGAGCACTGCCACCCAAAAACACCGGGCGCCTTAAACTGGCCAACAAACTGGGCTGCAATTCCAGCCCAATCACAAACAACATCAACACCACACCAAACTCTGCGGCATGCAGCACTTCAACAGGATCACCCACCCCATCAAACCCATGCGGGCCAATCACGGCACCTGCAACCAGGTAACCCAGCACAGACCCCAACCGCAAACGAGCTGCAACCGGCACCGCGATCACCGCAGCCAGCAAATACACCAAGCTGTACTCAAGCACGTTTGCGGTTGTCATGTATCGGCGCTCTCCCCCCAAGACAATAAGTTTTCAACCGTAACACCAGACAGAATCTGAACAGAAGTGGATTGTATCCGCTCCAACATACTACGGTAGTTTGTCTTTGCGGCCAACAACGCCTCCTGAGAGGCGTAAATCAACGGTGCATGATAAAAAACCGCGGGAGGTAAAAAGCACATACCACACAAACTTGCCGTCGCCCTGAGTGGTGCTAACAACTCCCAGATACTCATACCATTCAATCCATCCGCCGTATAAGACGACTCCGCGGCCCCAGTGGTCAATATATTCAGCCAAAGCTTACCCTGTAGCGCCGCACCCTGAGCACCGTAGGCAAACCCATGCGTCAACACCACCTCCATCCACTGCTTAACCAACGCCGGCACGCTGTACCAGTAAAAAGGGTGCTGAAAAACGATAATGTCATGTTCTGACAACAGCGCCTGCTCAGCCGCCACATCAATCGAAAAATAGGGGTAATGTTGATAAAGATCATGCACAGTAACAGCGTCACTGGCCGGAATCGTCACCATCAACTCCGCGTTTAATTTGGAGCGCTCCAACGCAGGATGCGCCAAAATTAACAAAATCTTGTTTTCTTTAACGGGCTCAGACATTTAGACCTCCGCCAAATTGCCCTTTTCTTCTAGCCAGTAACGCCGATCCCCAGCTCGTTTTTTTGCCAGCAGCATGTCTAACAGCTGATTGGTTTCATGGTGATCCGCCAATACCAGCCGGACCAAGCGCCGAGTATCCGGTGCCATTGTTGTCTCGCGCAATTGGAGAGGATTCATCTCACCCAACCCCTTAAATCGCTGCACATTCACTTTGCCTGTTTTTTTCTCAGCCGCTATTCGATCCAAAGTACCCTGTTTCTCATCATCATCCAACGCGTAATAAACGCTTTTACCAACATCAATGCGGTACAAAGGAGGCATCGCCACATACACATGCCCAGCCGCCACCAAAGAGGGAAAGTGGCGAATAAACAACGCACACAACAGAGTCGCAATGTGCAAACCATCCGAATCAGCATCCGCTAAAATACAAATTTTGTTGTACCTGAGCTTAGATAAATCAGCCTCTCCCGGATCCAAGCCAATCGCAACAGAAATATCGTGCACTTCATTTGAACGCAGAATTTCTTGAGAATCGACTTCCCAGGTATTAAGAATTTTGCCGCGCAACGGCATCACCGCTTGAAAATCTCGATCACGAGCTTGCTTGGCAGACCCTCCAGCGGAATCCCCTTCGACCAAAAATAACTCACTGCGCGCAGGATCTTGCGTGGTGCAATCTGCCAGCTTACCCGGCAGCGCAGGGCCTGAAACCACTTTTTTTCGAGTGACTTTTTTACTGGCCTTTAATCGCTGCTGAGCTTTAGCAATACAGAGCTCCACTAATTGTTGCGCGTCTTCTGTGTGCTGATTTAACCACAGACTGAACGCATCCTTGGTTACGCCAGAAACAAAGGCCGCGCATTGCCGTGAAGACAAGCGCTCTTTCGTCTGTCCCGAAAACTGCGGATCTTGAATCTTCACCGACAGCACGTACACGCACTGATCCCAGATATCATCAGGCACCAGCTTTAACCCTTTTGGCAATAAGTTTCGGTACTCACAAAATTCGCGAATCGCCTCCAACAGCCCCGTGCGAAACCCATTCACGTGAGTACCACCTTGCGCGGTGGGAATCAAATTCACATAGCTCTCAGCAATGCCTTCCCCACCATCAGCCAACCACGCCACCGCCCAATCGACCGCTTCCGTCTCTGCTGCAAACGCACCTATAAAAGGCGTTTGAGGGATCCGCTCATAGTCCTTAATGGCTTCAAAAACATAGTCACTCAGCCCATTTTCATAATGCCAAACATCCGCTTCACCACTGCCTTCCTCGGCAAAGGTAATTTTCAGCCCTGGACACAACACGGCTTTCGCTTTGAGGTTGGCTTTCAAACGGCTAACGGAAAATTTCGTGGTATCAAAATAACGAGCTTCGGGCAAGAAACGCACCTGTGTGCCCGTGCGTTTCTTGGGACAGCTGTCAACAACATGCAAGTCTGTGGTTTTTTCACCTTGCTCAAAGCTGATGCGGTGCACCTGAGCATTACGGTAAATCGTCACTTCCAACAAAACAGACAACGCATTGACAACAGAAATGCCGACACCATGCAAGCCACCCGAAAACTGGTAATTTTTATTTGAAAACTTGCCGCCCGCATGCAACTTAGTCAAGATGAGCTCAACGCCCGGCATCCCCTCTTCCGGATGCACATCCACCGGCATGCCTCGACCATCATCAATGACTTCAAGAGACCCATCTTTGTAGAGCTTGACCAGAATTTCACTGGCATGACCCGCCAAGGCTTCATCCACACTGTTATCGATGACTTCTTGAGCCAAATGATTGGGGCGTGCGGTATCCGTATACATGCCCGGGCGTTTTCGCACCGGATCCAAACCGCTTAATACTTCAATTGCCTCACTGGTGTAATTCGATGCTGACATAAGACGAACCGGCTCTCCTTTAGAAACCATTCAACAAAACTAGGAGCCAAACCATACTAGGTTTTAATGCAAACTGCGATGATGATTGATCATGAACACGAACAACGGCTGTTTTAATACCCTTTAACAGAGTAATCGACTTCAAAATCAATTTGAGTCACGCGGCGAACGCCGCTTTCGATGCAACCGTCTGGGAACAATGTTAACCAGCGATATCCCGGCGCGCGCTCATCGATCGAAAAATCTCGACTCTTGGGCTTAAATTGCACACAAGTACTGGGGGTAGAGAACAACCGAACCCCCTGACGTGACGCCTCAAAGGCTTGATGCACATGCCCCCACACCAGACCGCGCACCTGGGCACAAGCATCCACGCAACGCCACAACGCATCGGTATTCTGCAACCCAATACGATCCAGCCAATCACTGTTAATCGCGACCGGATGATGATGCAGAAACACCAACACATGATCAAAAGCCAAAGATTCAGACTCCAAAGAATCAAACAATGACGCTGTTAAATACGCTAACTGCTCTTCCGTCAACCGGCCGGCAACTTCATTTGGCTGATGCGAATCCAAACAAATAATTCGCCAGCCCTGGCTGTCCCACCTTAGTGGCGCCATACCAGAGGCTGAAAACACTTGAGACATCACATCCGGGTGATCATGATTCCCAGGCAGCCAAAACAAGGGTTTTTGAGTACCAAACACGGGCAAACGATTGGCAAGCAATTGTTTAATTCGCCGATAGGATGCCAAACTGGCGTCTTGAGAAACATCACCTGTGACAAACAAGGCATCGGCATCCGAGTCATTCTCAAGGATTAAGTCTAAAACCAAACCCAAGCTGTATTCCGTATTCAAGCCCAACAGCTTACCAGCGGCATCTGCAAACAGATGGCAATCGGATATCTGAAGAATTTTAACCGGTGAATTCATTGGCAAAAAACGATAACGCTTAAGAGCCTAGAGAGCGAAATGAGTGAGCCACTGATTTAAAAACACATTAGCCTGGTTTTTTTCATCTTTATAATGGCAATTAGGATTACTGAGCGTTTCGGCAGGCTTAAGCGGGCGTTGACCTTGGAAAGTCACCACCTCAGCCATAGTCGCATCGTGATACAAGCGAATCAACCATTCATACCGAGACACAAAAGGCAACAAAGCGGGTTCCTGACAAAGTTTGATCAGCGTTGTATAAGGCGTATTCTCCAAAAGGCGTAAAGACCATTGCGCCGTCTCCCCTGAATGGAGCACAACCGGCACTACGCAATCGGCATCCTCTTCCTCATGCCGATTAGCAATCACCTTGACGATCAGTCGGTAATTACGCTCACAAACCTGAAGATACGCCTGCAAATCAGGGGCATATGACGAATGCCCCGGCTTGCGCACCGTGTCTTCAAATTGATCCAACATCTTCACACTGTTTTGCCTTTTTCTCTGCCCAATTCTCTGCCCAATTCTCTGTCAAACTCACTGAAAACGGTCACTTTTAATGCTGAGTATAATCCAACCAATCACATTCTAAAAGTCTATCATCTCCATCTCCTTAAACCACTCAGCGTTCACGCTCTTATTCAGCAGCCGCATAGGCCTGCACTTCTTGACTGATTTTCATCGAACAAAATTTAGGACCGCACATCGAACAAAACTCAGCTTCTTTATGAGCTTGCTTAGGTAAAGTTTCATCATGAAACGCTCGAGCCGTTTCAGGATCTAACCCCAAATTAAACTGATCTTCCCAAACAAAGTGGAAGCGCGCACGCGACAAGGCATTATCGCGCAACTGTGCTGCAGGGTGGCCTTTTGCCAAATCGGCCGCGTGCGCCGCAATTTTATAAGCCATCATGCCCTGCTTCACATCCTCGCGATTCGGGAGTCCTAAGTGCTCCTTAGGGGTGACGTAACACAACATAGCCGTACCAAACCAACCAATCATGCCCGCCCCAATAGCCGACGTAATGTGATCATACCCCGGCGCGATATCCGTGGTCAGGGGCCCTAACGTATAAAACGGCGCCTCCGCGCAGTACTCAAGCTGCTTTTCCATATTCTCTTGAATCAAATGCATCGGCACATGCCCAGGGCCTTCAATCATGACTTGAGCGCCTTTTTTCCAAGCGATGTGAGTCAATTCACCCAACGTTTTTAACTCGGCAAACTGCGCGGCATCATTGGCATCCGAGATACACCCCGGTCGCAGGCCATCCCCCAACGAAAAAGTCACATCGTAAGCCGTCATGATGTCGCAGATTTCTTCAAAGTGGGTATACAAGAAATTTTCTTTTTGATGAGTGATGCACCACTTGGCCATAATCGAGCCACCACGAGAAACAATACCGGTTAACCGCTTACCCGCCAACGGCACATGATCCAATAACACGCCCGCATGCAAGGTGAAGTAATCCACGCCTTGTTCTGCCTGCTCAATCAAGGTATCACGCACCACTTCCCAACTTAAGGCTTCTGCGACGCCTCCCACTTTTTCTAACGCTTGATAAATGGGCACAGTCCCCACAGGAACCGGACTGTTGCGCAAAATCCACTCGCGGGTTTGATGAATGTGCTGCCCTGTAGAGAGATCCATGATGGTATCAGCGCCACAGCGCGTCGCCCAAACCATCTTATCCACTTCCTCTTCAATAGAAGACGTTACGGCTGAATTACCAATATTGGCATTGACCTTAACCAAAAAGTTTCGCCCAATAATCTGAGGCTCTAATTCTAAATGGTTAATATTGGCGGGAATCACCGCACGCCCGGCTGCCACCTCAGCGCGCACAAACTCTGGCGTCACCTCTGTTGGCAAGTGGGCGCCGAATGCTTTACCTACGTGCTGACACTCTGCAAACGACGCGTTCAATCGCGCCACATTTTCTCGAATCGCAATGTATTCCATTTCTTCAGTGATGACACCGGCTTTCGCATACTGCAGTTGCGTCAACGCTCGATCGGCTTTGCATCTCAAAGGCTTACGGTTGACTTGAAACTCAGTTGAACCGTTTCGCGGATCCATGGCTTCGCGCTGCGTAAATTGGGAAGAAAACCCATCCAGAACCTCACAATCATCGCGACCAGACAGCCAGGTTTCTCGGACTTTAGGCAACCCTAACGCCAAATCGATGCTGTGATTAGGATCAGAAAAAGGCCCTGAAGTATCGTACAAATAAAATGCATCTGCCTTTCCCTGACCGGTCACCTCAGGTTTGACCAACGCCACTTTTGTCATGGGCACCTGAATATCAGGTCGACTGCCTTCAAAATACACCTTTTCTCGGGACTTTTTAAAACAGGCTTGATTTTCTTCGGGGTTAATGGGCTGATCGATTACTGTCTTATCTGTCATGCGAACCTTCTTGATGAATGCCAATTTATCTGATTAATCCAACTTTTTTATCTAGCCAATCGTGCATTCTAAGGTAAGAGCCACGCTAAAAGCGAGACACATCCCCAACAGTTTTCTATTAGATACAAATTGAGACTCCAAATTAGGCACGAAGCTTTTAGAAGAACGCCCGACACACAATCGGAACTGGTGTACACTTCAATAAGATTCGCTCGATATAAAGTCCACAGGAGCCTTAATTATGCTGAGCCGGCTTCAGCTCGCACCCACCCTACCATCTGTACATACTTTCGCATTGGCAGTGTTCGCATTGGCAATGATAGTGCCTTCATCCAGCCTAGCAAACACACCGCGGCTTGAAACCCTCTATCAATGGGCCTTAGAGCATGATGCACTATACCAGCAAGAATCACAGCAAATCAGCGCATCGCAAGAGATCATCCCCATTCGACGCGCCTCACTGAGACCCAACATCAACCTCTCCGCAGGCGCAAACTACAACAAAGCCTTCAACGAAGCCCCAACCCCTGATTCCAGTGGCTCAAATCAGCAATGGTCGGTGCAATTGAATCAACCCTTATTCGATATTGTGGCCTGGCAACGTTTTCGCCAAGCACAAGCAACTGGCAACGCACTCTCCGCCCAACAACGCAGCCTTGAACAACGCTTATTAATTCGAGTCACGGAATCATTTCTGGCGGTACTCCGAGCCCAAGTGGCTCTGGAATTAACCCAAGCCGAACACCAAGCGCAAAAGCGCCGCTTAAAACAAATACAACAACGCTACAAAGCCGGAAGTTTACCGATCACAGATTCATTGGAAGCACAAGCAGCTTTTGATTTAGCCCAAGCCGAGCTCATCGCCGCACAAAACACATTGAGCAATCAGCAAACAGTCTTTACCACCATCATCGGCCAGCCGGCTCCTCAGCTTCCGCAACTCAAAGCAGAATTTCCGATCACGCCGCCGGAGCCAAAGGACCAAACGGCCTGGATCTCCCAAGCCCATGACTTCAATCCAGACCTCATTAGCCTGATGGCTCAAGAGAAAGTCGCGTTAGCAGAAAAAAAACTCACCAACCGCGCCTATTTACCAGTAATCAGCCTGACATCCAGCTTTACCAGTACATCAGGGTTTCAAGCCAACTTTGACATCCCCGACCAGGAGATCACCAACATCGGCATCAACGCCACCATGCCTCTGTACCGTGGCGGCGGCATCAAGGCCGCCAAGCGCGAAGCCGAATGGAATCTTCAAGCCTCAAAAACCGCAGTTGAACTCAAAAAACGCCAATTATCCGAGGACATCACCACCACTTACAGCACAATAATCACCGACATTCAGCGCGTCAAAGCCCAACAACAAGCCGTCAAATCCGCAAAAGCGGCCCTAAAAGCAACCGAGGCCAGCTATCGAGCAGGATCACGTGAAATCGTAGATGTTCTGCTCTCAGAGCAGCAGCTTTACGCCGCAGAAAACAGCTACGCCAACGCACGCTACGACTATTTTTTTAACAGTTTAAAACTGCATCAGGCGGCGGGCAGCTTGGAGCTCAAATTGATTTTAGCCCTAGACAAATGGTTTGAATAAAAGTCCGCTAACAAGTTAAAGCAAAACCCAAACAGCAAACCAACCATTAGGTGTTTTTGAAATCGCATCACCGCAATCGCCTCAACCGCACAAGAAATAGAGCACGCCATCAAGTTAATTAACGGGCGGTACACCCCAAGCATCTTGGTCATTGCCTTTTCGCGTTGTGCCATATGATCTTGTAAGCCATCAATAGCCCCATTCATTTCAGCCTCCAGCCGTAATGTCGCATCTCGACAAAATTGCCTGTAGCTCGTGTCTTTTTTTAACAGCGCGTTATAGTCTTTTTGGGTTTTGGCTTGCCGCAATAGTTCGAGCTTTTCCGGTTTCAAGGCTTGGATTTCTTGCTCAAAGCTGACTTCAAAATAGTACGTTGTCAGTGGCACCAAAAAGGGCCAACCCACCCCAGGCGAATACCCAGTTGCCGTAAGCGCCGGCACAAAAGGAATGTTTTTCAAGGCCAGCCACTGCAATAAACGACCCGTTAGCGTCTTACCTCCAGGCAAAAAAAACTGAGTTTGCTTTTGCGCATTGACCGTCACCCCCACCAACGATGGCTTGGGCTTACCATCGTCAGCGACCACAGCCGAGTGCAACGCCAACCGAGGGATGGATGAAAGCGGGATTTTTCCGGGAATCAGGTCAATCGTTTCGCTATTATTCATCAAACCGGGCACACCATCGACCACCACACAAACGGAATGCTCAGGATCCAAAGCATACTCTTTAGCAAACGCCAAAAATCCACCATTAACCGACCGACAATGCAATGTTTGTAACAACTGCTTCAAAAAAGGCACAGGTGTGTTCATCAGCATTTTTTCAACCACTTGAGAAAATTGTGCTTGCTGACCTTGCCGATCATAAACCCCCGCTTGAATCGCCGGAACCAAACACACCAAGCCCGTCATAACGGAAGCCGCATCGTGTTTTTGAGCCATCGCAAACCCAGGCCGACTAGGAAGATTCTCAACCCCCATCACCTCATGATCCACCCATGAAGCCAGAACCAACCCCAATCCAGACAAAATCAATTCGTTCGGATGAGATATCATGGAACGAAACCCACCTCGAGCCTGTATGTACTGACGCAACAGCTGGATACTTTTAATGGAAGAGCAGGCTTCTTGTTGCGCCAATCCCGCGCGGGCAGCACGGATTTTTTTGTACGCAGATCGACTGCTTACTTCGCCGGCTCTGTCAGAAAAACGGGCGTCACATGAATGCATTAAAATCTCAGATTATCCCTTGTTTCTCTAACGCCGCAACCGCTCGTACCAAGGCACCACGATTGCGTTCTAAGAACGATTGCCCCGCTTCAATGTAAGCCTGGGCTTTTGAAGGCTCTTCTAACCATTCAACCAATGGCGACACCAAACCGGTTGCATCCTTAACTTGCAACAGAGCCCCTTCACTCACTAACTGCTCGGTGAGGGTTTCAAAATTAAACACCTGCGGACCAATCAACACCGGCACTCCCATCACCATTGCCTCTAACATGTTGTGGCCACCAATCGGTGCAAAGCTACCAGCCATAACAGCCACATCACTGGCCGCAAACAACGCCAACATTTCACCTAGCACATCCCCCAGCACCACTTGAGTCTCCGCTTTAATAGGTTCAGCGGCACTGTGCTTTTGCCAACACCATTCTTGCTGCGAAAGCAACTCAGCCACCACTTCAAAGCGATCCGGGTGTCTTGGAACCAACAACAATAACGCATTGGGCACGGTCGCCAACAACATTCTGTGCGCCTCTAACAACAAGGCCTCTTCGCCCTCGTGCGTACTGGCCGCAACCCACACAGGACGGTCGACACCAAAACGCTGCCGATAGTCAGCCCCTAAATCAGCCGCACTCTGATCAAATTCAATGTCCTGCTTAATACTGCCTGTGACTGTCAGTTGGGCGGGAATCGCACCCAAACGCTGCATCCGACTCGCATCCACAGGCCACTGCATCAAAATGGCGTCAATACGGCTGACCACCAGATGACTGAAAGCTCCAAATTTCGCATAAGCCAAGGCCGAGGACTCCGATAACCGCCCATTCACTAAAGCCACGGGCATTCGGCGCCGTTGACAAGCCAACACCCAGTTAGGCCATATCTCCGTTTCAATCATAATCAGCGCACGAGGTGATACTCGCTTTAAAAACACTTCCACCGCCAACCCAAGATCGTAAGGGGCATAACAATGCTCAACACCATGCCCCAAACTGTTCAGCTCGCTATAAATTCGAGCAGCCCCAGTCGGCGTCATCGTGGTCACTAAAATCGGCAAATCCGGGTCTTTTTGCTTTAATGCGCGAATCAAAGGGATTGCCACGGCGGTCTCTCCTACCGATACGGCATGAATCCACACTGGTCGTTGTGAGGCACCAGAAAACACAGGGAACTTGGGAGCCCAACCCACTCGCTGCCACCACTGTTGGCGGTAGCCAATCAAACGACGTGAACGCAGCAAGTTGCGAATCAAGACAAAGGGTAAGACAAACCACCACAGCAAACGGTATGTCCAAACGGATAACAGCTCTTTTGATTTCATTAAATGGCTACCCTCACCTTCTTGCCATTTGCTTCTTCTTGCTTCTTCAACGCACACCAATAAAACGTGCTAGAATCCATCTCATTCAATACAACAATTATCAACTCAACCGATACAACACAACCTCACAATACAAGTGCGACCTACTTTAAACCTCGACATACTTTGGCTTAATGTCCGATAACTCTTCATCTACAAAAATCGGTTCATTTTCAAAAGCCTGGCTGCATCCTAAGTACTGGGCTACCTGGATGGGTTTGGCGACTCTTGGGCTCATCGCCTGGCTTCCCTGGGCCTTGCAGAAAAGCATCGCACACCTGGTTAGCGGGCTACTCTACCATCTTGCTCGACGACGTAAAGTCATAACCGACACCAACGTCCGCCACTGTTTTCCTGAAAGATCAGAAAAAGAACAAAAAAAACTGGTCCGAGACATATTCTATGAAAATGTGCTGGGGTTATTTGAAACCGGTATGACCTTTTTTCGATCATACAGAATGCTCCAAGCCAACGTCACCATCGAGCCTGAGGGCCAACGCCAATTGCAAGCCGCCGTATTGGAAGGCAAAGGTGTGTTATTGATCGGCGCGCATTATTCCACCCTAGACCTAGGGGGCGTGTTATTCAGTTTTTTCTTTCCTGTTGACGTTTTATATCGGCCACACAATAACCCCATTTTTAATGCCTTTTTAATCACAGCGCGCAGTCGCTGGGCTAACCAAGTCATTCCTCATCAATCAATGAAGAAAATCGTCCGCGCCATTCGTCAAGGCCATATATTTTGGTTCCCCGCGGATCAAGATTATGGCTTAAAACACTCGGTTTACGCCCCTTTTTTTGGCCTACAAGCCGCGACAATCACCACTCCACAACGGCTCAACAAACTCACTCAAAGTCCGGTATTTATGCTGGGTCACCATCGCGTGGGTCAAACGCAGCAATATCAATTAAATCTGCGACCGATTGAAGGCTTTCCCTTTGAAGACGATGTCGCTGCCGCCACAGCCGTAAACCAAGCAATAGAGACAGAAATTCGACGCTACCCCGCGCAATACATGTGGGTCCACCGTCGCTTTAAAAACCAGCCAGACGGGCGAGATCTATACTCAGCATAAAAGTAGCCACTTGCCATCACAATCCCATTGGCCACTGCGGTTAATGTTGAGAAAAAAATTGCCTTCTCAATAAATATCAGCCAAAAATTCAGCCTTACCCCAAAACAATAGTCTATTATTTAACCACTCTGTCAATGTTTAAATATTGACCATAACTGGCTTCGCGAACATTGTTGGCTTCACGAACATTGATTGCATCGATTTCTTTTGCTTGAAGGGGGATTAGACAATGAGCACACCTGAAAAACCATCGGTTTCGGATCCATCGATTTCAGACAATGTTGCGAATGAAGAGCACGGATTAGTAACGGCACTCCACCGCGTTCAAGCCGTGATCGAATTTGACCTCACTGGCCACATCCTCACAGCCAATGAAAACTTCTTATCCGCAATGGGCTACACCCTTGACGAAATCAAAGGCAAGCACCATCGCATTTTTTGCGAGCCCGCGTATGCCAAGTCCAAAGAATATAAAGCATTTTGGCAACAGCTAGCAGAAGGCCAGTTCAGTGCTGGTGAATTCAAACGTTTCTCCAAAACTGGCGAAGAAATTTGGATTAACGCGTCTTACAACCCCATTTTTGATGCCAGCGGCAACCCCTACAAAGTCGTGAAATTTGCCTCCGACATCACCGACAGCAAACTCAAAAACGCTGAGTTTGAAGGCAAAATTGACGCCATCAGTAAATCGCAAGCCGTGATCGAATTTGACCTCACAGGCCACATCCTGACAGCCAATGATAATTTCTTATCCGCAATGGGCTACACGCTTGACGAAATCAAAGGCAAACACCACCGCATTTTTTGCGACCCAACCTATGCCAAATCCAAAGAATACAAAGCTTTTTGGCAACAGCTTTCAGAAGGCCAGTTCAGTGCTGGTGAATTCAAACGTTTCTCCAAAACCGGCGAAGAAATTTGGATTAACGCGTCCTATAACCCCATTTTTGATGCCAGCGGCAACCCCTACAAAGTCGTTAAATTTGCCTCCGACATCACCGAACAAGTCAAGATGCGAGAAACCGCGAAAAAGTTATCGCTGGTTGCCAATGAAACCGATAACTCCGTCATCATCACCGACGCCAAAGGTCGCATCGAATACGTCAACCCAGGTTTTACTAAACTAACAGGCTATGAGCAGACCGATGCTCTGGGCAAAAAACCTGGCGAACTGCTTCAAGGCAAACTCACCGATGTCGACACCGTAAAACGTATTAGCGAAAAGCTAGCTGCTCAAAAACCCTTTTACGAAGAAATCATGAATTACAACAAGGCCGGTGAAACCTATTGGATTTCCTTAGCCATTAATCCCGTGTTTGACGATGAAGGCAACTTAGATAAGTTTATATCCATACAAACCAACATCACCGACACCAAGTTGGAACAATTAGACTTTAATTGCCGATTGGAAGCCATTTCTGCGGCCAGTGCCATCATCGAGTTCAAAGCAGACAGCACCATTCTTTCAGCCAACGACAATTTTTGCCAAACCATGGGTTACCCACTGGAAGACATCCAAGGCAAAAAACACCGCATGTTTGTCGATGATGACTATGCCGCCAGTTCGGAATACGTTGCCTTCTGGGATCAACTGCGACGCGGTGAGTTTAAAACCGGGAAGTTCAAACGCATCAATAAAAAAGGCCAAGAAATTTGGTTACAAGCAAGCTATACCCCGATCTTCGACCAAAACGGCCAGGTGATCAAAGTTGTCAAATTCGCCAACGACATCAGCGCTCAAGTCGCTCTTGAAGCCCAAGTCACGAAAATTGCGATTGGTTTTGTCGAAAAATCCAAAGAAATTTCGTCACAAGCCAATACCGTGGCGGATGGCACGCAACTGTTAGGTGCCACAGCCGAAGAGATGAATGCTTCTGTTGAAGAACTCAGCGCGTCCATTGACTCCATTGCTCAAAACACACGAGACGCTAATGAAATCGCCAAAAACACTCAAAACGAGGCCAACACCGGCACCAAAGCCATCGAACGCTCCATCCAATCAATGGAGCTTATTAACAAATCGGCTGAAGAAATCAGCGAGATCGTTAAAGTCATCAGCGAAATCGCAAATCAAACCAACCTACTGGCCTTCAATGCCGCCATTGAAGCAGCACGAGCTGGTGAGCACGGCCTTGGTTTTTCCGTAGTCGCCGATGAAGTACGCAAGCTAGCCGAGCGCTCTTCACAAGCCACCAAAGAAATTACCAAGCTGATCAATGAGTCGGTCAAACGAGTCGTACAGGGCGGTGAAATTTCCAAAGAAGCCGCCAGCGCCTTTGAAAAAATCGTCGAAGGCGTCTCACAAACCACTCAATCCATCTCAGAGATCAGCGTTGCCGCTCGTGAACAACAAACGGCAGCACGCGATGTCAGCAATGCCATTCAACATGTGGTGGACTCAACCGAGCGTTCAGCGATTGCCTCAGAGGGCATCGCGACAGCAACGGATGAGCTGGCTGACGGCGCGGACCAACTGCAAAATGAAGTCAGGAAGTTTGCGTCTTAGTGCTGTTACTCACTAAAGCTCACATGAATTGGCTTATCGCACGGTGGATCACAGCAAAATGGGTCAAAACAAAATAGATCACAGTCATCTGCAACTCAGCAACACCTGCTTTAAAGAATTCATTCGAGTCGTACACAGCATTACCGGCATCACCCTGGATAAAAACAGAAAGCCCATGCTCATAGGCCGTTTGCGTAAGCGAGTGGCTACACTCCATCTAAACAGCTATGAAGACTATCTAGAATACCTCTCAGCCAACAAAGAGGAACAAGCACACTTTATTAATCAGATCACCACCAACGAAACCTATTGTTATCGCACCCCCAGGGTATGGGATTTTTTTGCCAATGAACTGTTGGCCAACACAGCGCCAGGAAAAACACTGAACGTTTGGTCCGCGGCCGCGTCCACTGGCGAAGAAGCCCATACAGCGGCCATCCTCTGCCACCACTTTCAACGCTCTCATAATGACTTTCGATACCGCATTTTAGGCACCGACATCGCCCCGTCCGTGATCGAAACAGCCACCAAAGGGCTCTACACAGGCAAATCGATCAAACGTTTTAGAGAAGCTCAGCCAGAACTTTTCAGCCAATACATGCAAGGCAGCGATGACCAAGGCTATACGGTCTTACCTGACATAAAAGCCAACATTCGCTTTAAAACACACAACCTATTTAACACCTTACGTGGCGAACAAAAAGATGATAAACATTTCGACCTTATTTTGCTGCGCAATGTCTTAATTTATTTTTCACGCCAAGACCAGGAGCGCGTTTTAGCCAACATTCATCAACAACTGGCGCCCAATGGATTTCTAATCATTGGCGAATCCGAATCGATCGCAAGACTGAACACAGACTTTGTTTTAGAGCGACCATTAGTCTACCAATCCCGACACACCAAACGGGAGCACGCCGCATGATCAGCAGCAACCGTTGCAGTGAAAACATCGACACCCACCCTGAAAACATCAATGTCCATATTGGTGAAATCAAAATCGGCAAGGGCAATCAAGTACTCCATACCCTGCTTGGCTCATGTATTGGCATCGGACTACTCTGGCCATCACAGCGGTTATACGGATTAGCACACTGTTTATTGCCCAAACGACACGCCTTACCCAAAAACGGGCGCGAAGCTGAGGACAAATCACAAGAGCACTTAAAAGGTAATGCTCCAATTACGGCTGAATATGAAATAGATGAGAGTGAAAAAAGTGAGCGTGAAATAGGAGGACGCTTCATTGATCAAGCGCTGTATTCATTACCAAAACTGATGGGCATACAACGACACGATCTCCCCTCACTCGAAGCCATTGTAGCCGGCGGTGGCAACATGACCATGCCTGATGACACCAGCCCAGACAAGCTCGTTGGCGCTGTCAATGCACAGTTTGCAATCGACATGCTCAAAGAAAAACGCATTCAAATCATCCATCAAGATGTTGGTGGCCTGATGGGTCGCAAGATGTTCATCAACTGTAACACCGGACACTATTCAATTAAGCAAATTCCAAGAGATCAAGCGGGGTAAAGGCCAACATGTTACAACACAGCATCGAGTCACAGTCAAACAACGCCGACCCTCAGCTCAACGACGTGGAGCTTAATTCAAATACCTTAGAACCTAATACCCTAGAACCTAACACCTTAGAACTCAGCACCTCAGAACCCAGCACCTCAAAACCCAGCACCTCAGAAATAAGGCTAAGCAATCGAGACACGCAAAAAGAAATTTACGGCTCGTTTCTAATTGGCGATATGGAATTTGCCATCTCAGTAAAAGCCATTCAAGAAGTGGTCAACGAGCCTGAAGAGTACCAGCGCATGCCGTTATCCCCACCCTATCTTTTAGGCCTCTTTAATCTTAGAGGGTGGGTGGTACCCGTTATCGATCTGCGGAAAATTTTTGAAGAAGAAAACACACCGGCCCCAGAAAATAGAAAAATAGCCATTATTGAATATAAAGAATATTGCGTGGGTATTTTATTTGATGATACCGGTGAAGTCTTCAGTGATAACGATGAGTACCGCGGTGACTTTGATACTCAGGGCAATACAACACGCGAGCAAATCATTAAAGGTGTTTTTAAAATGGACGAGGGCAAACGCATCGTCTTAATTCTTGATCCTTATGAAGTATTGCACTTGGACAAAGTGCCACACTCTGAAAATCACCTATCAACCCACCAGCAACGTAAAAACCTTGGCAAACGCAAGCAATGCATCTCTTTTTATGTCGGCGACTCTCTGTGCGCCATCGACATCAACGCCATCCAGGAAATCGTCAATATCGACGCCATCCCAAACACCGCGCTCTCAAGCGGCCACTGTCTAGGTGCCATAGACATACGTGGCACCACAGTACCCATCATGAACTTTGGTGCCTTACTGGGATGCAATACCACCGCTGTCAATGATCACGAACCCTCTGAGGGGTATCGAGTGATCATCATGAAGTTCGAAAGTCACTTATTTGGCTTTATGATTGACTCCGTTGAAAGCATTATCGGTTACTTTGATCACGAGTTGATAAAGTTTCCAATATTAGACAGCGAGAAGCACAACTGTTTTCAAGGCTGTATCGTCAAAGCCGACACGATTGATACGATTCTTCTCAATTGCGAAAAAATTCTCTCCGGCGAAGATATTGAGGCCATAACCAAAGTAAACCGAACGCTCAACAGGGAAAAAGCCGAACACTCAACTAAAGAACAACAAAAGCAAACCAAAAAAACCTATATCACCTTCTCCATCGACAACGAATACGCGATGGACATCAGCGAGGTTAAAGAAGTCTTAGATTTCCCAACAGACATCATTTACCCACCCGACTTACCCCCTATTTTTAAAGGCATGTTCAACTTAAGAAACGAACTGGTTGCCATTGTCGATCCAAGGCAGATATATGGAGATACGCAACCCACCGAAAGCCCACAAGCGCTGGAAAAAAAGCTGCTAATTTTTTCGATAAACAGCCATAAATTTGGCTTAATTGTCGACAGCGTCAACGCAATCTCCAGCTTTAACACCGAAGAGACCATGCAACTGCCAGTGACGGGATCATCCTTCTTCAAACCCAAACCCAACACCTTCGGCGAACAAGTTCACGAAGTCATTCGGGTCACGAATACCGATCAAAGCCAATCCAACTTACAAATTCTCAAAATCGAATCCATCATGGAAAAAATAGAGTTAGACTTGGCCAGCTAATCAAACCAGCTCTGTAAAAACCAAAGCACCCTCATTGAATGCAATAATCACCCTATCAAACAGCGAGGTCACGCTCGAAAAAACTAAAAATAAACCTAACCCATTGATTAATAAAATATATTTATTCAAAGCGCATTTTATGCAGCACAATCAGATAGCGATTTGAGCCCAAACTCAAAATTTGTCATGACTTTTTAAGAACAAACGACCCCCTCAGTCCACACTGCATTAAAAACAAATAGAGTATTCGCCTTAACTTCCCTAAAATAGTCTGCTTTTGTTTCAATAACCCGTAATAAAGATCCTAAATAAAGACTCAAAGGCAAAAAGGCGACGCTGATATGTCCACCCCTGTTATCGCAATCATCATGGGCTCCCAAAGCGATTGGAGCACCCTAAAACCAGCCAGCGACCTCCTAGCCAAATTCTCAGTACCCCATCTGACCGAAATCGTCTCGGCTCACCGAACACCCGACAAATTAACCACATTTGCTAAAAACGCCAAAACCTCCGGGTTAAAAGTCATCATCGCCGGTGCGGGCGGTGCCGCCCACCTGCCAGGCATGGTCGCCGCCAACACACCGATCCCCGTACTCGGCGTACCGGTTCAAAGCAAAAGCTTGAGCGGCATGGACAGCCTGTTATCGATTGTCCAAATGCCCAAAGGCGTGGCCGTTGGCACTCTGGCAATCGGGCAAAGTGGCGCCATCAACGCAGCTTTATTGGCTACTCAAATTTTAGCGCTTGAAAATCCTGAGCTAGCGGGAAAAATTGACGCCTTCCGGGACGAACAAACCAACACCGTTTTAGCCAACCCAAAACCGCAATAAACGACTCTTAGCAATGGAAAACAGCCAAACCATTTTAGTTCTTGGATCCGGGCAGCTAGGACTGATGCTGGCCGCCGCAGGTGCGCGACTCGGCATCAGCGTTGACCGCTTGGAAATCGACCTCCCCGCACACAACAACCAGCCGATTGCCGAATTACTGCCAGGCACATCCAGTCGGCGGTTTCCTATTTTTCAGGTCGAAGAACTCAGGCGCTACGATTTGATCACGGCGGAACGCGAACTGTTGCCTCAAACGCCTTTAATGGATGCCCTGACACAAGACAAACGCTGGCAAAACCCAAGCGCGTTTAGCATATTGCCAAACCGAGCCACTCAAAAACAGCTGTTAGATGAGCTCGCCATCCCAACCGCCCCTTGGTGCCAACTCGATACGCCCAGCGACTTAATCAAAGCTCAGCAAAGCATCCACCCAGAATTGGTCATTAAAATCACGCAAGGCGGTTACGACGGACGAGGCCAGTGGCGCATCCCCAGGGACCAACACCAAATCCCCGATCCACACTTTGGCCACCTGATTGCTGAAGCCCTGATCCCATTTTCAGCGGAATGCTCCATTATTGGCGCTCGGAACGCATCCGGGGACTGCAGCTTTCTGCCCTTGAGTCTTAATCATCATGATAACGGTATTTTAAGGTACAGCATTGCCGGCACTCAGCCCCCCGCATTGCAGCCACTGCCAAGAGGCTTGCAGCTCCAAGAAACCGCAGAAAAACACCTGAAAACGTTAATGACGCACCTCGATTACGTTGGCGTTATGGCCATGGAATGCTTCATCACCCAAGATAACCTCATCATCAATGAAATCGCACCTCGCGTTCATAACTCGGGCCATTGGAGTCAACAAGGGATGATCAACAGCCAATTCGATCTCCATCTTCTTGGGCTTCTAAACGCCACTCTGCCACAAACTCAAGCCACCCAACCAACCTTAATGCTGAACTTAATTGGCTGCCACTTTAACCCTAACTGGCTCTATCTCGATGGGGTTTACCCACACTGGTACGGCAAAAGCTTCCGAGAAGGCCGCAAGCTGGGCCACCTCAATATTACGATCGATGACCGACTTTCGTCTCGCATCCAGCAACTGAAACCCTTTCTAGACACCGCACACCAACAGGCCCTACAGCAAGCCCTGAATAGCATCAACACAACATCATAACCGGCCCTCCCCATATCGGTTAACTTACGTCAGCAGACACACCCATTTAGCGAAAGCTGACTAAACTTATATGAGTCCCAGTGACACACCAAACCGACTGACATCAGCCACCAGCCAGAAGACCTGTTGTTCAACATGAGTGAAATCAACACCGACGAACTGAAACACCTCAACCAAAAGCGACGCGCGCTGGATAAGTTGATTGCGTTTACGAAGCAAATCAGTCAGTTATCAAAGTCAATCGAACTGGCTCGAGAAATCGTCAAACCCTCGCAACAACCCAGCCGCAAACTGTTTCCGATATTGAAACAATTAATGGAGCACACCAAAGCGATTAAAAGTGAAAACCTGGTCATTAGCCTCAACAAAATCGATGATGACATCCGAAGAGAGCTGCACGAGATCCTAGAATTATCCGACATCAGCGAAGAGCAATTTACCGAGCGGCTCGCAAAATACAAAGCCAAAGACGTCAAAACCGCCTACGAACATCTGATCGAAGAGGTCAACGACTTTAAGCGCAAAACCCAAACCGATGTCGCCATTCGCTACGAGCTCACCCAACGCGGCATGCCGGTTCAATCCGGCGCTCTCGAGATCGATCAAGAAGCCCTAAACACCAAAGCTGTGTCACTCAAAAAACAAGAATCTCAGTGCAAAGAAAAAATTCAAAGCAGCATCCAGGTGCTTATCGAAGACACCCAAAACATCCTGAACAACACCACCTATCCAGATGACTTAAAAAACAAGATTGCCGAAATCCAGGGTGAGCTAAAAGACAATTTAAACGCACTCAACACCGAAACAGACTTTGAAAAAATTCCCGTTTTTGTGGCCTCTTATGAGTTATTCAGCAACTCATCAGACAGCGCAACCCCTGATCCAGACCCCACGCCAGAAAGCTCGGGAGAAAACGAAACCTCAGCCAACAACTCCTTAAACACGACTCATTCAACAAACGAAATCTGGAGTCCTGAAGAGCTCGATAGCGGAGAGAAAGCCCCCCTCTCAAGAACTCAGCCCAACCTTTTTCAGCTCATCAACATCTGGCTCAC
>CAZECE010000088.1:0-12582 GCA_964510525.1 uncultured Pseudomonadales bacterium
GTAATATTCGCAGGTGACGTCATGACCGGCTGCTGTTAGCAAATTCGCTAAGCTAGCCCCATAAGCCGCGCCGCGTCCATGACCCACATGCAGCGGCCCAGTAGGGTTGGCGGAAACAAATTCTAACAAGATGCGGTGTCCCGATTTAGGCGGTTGAGCACCGTATTCGGGGCCAGCTTCGAGTACTTTATGAATGGTTTGAGCCTTAAACCCTTGGCCCATGTAAAAATTGATATGGCCTGGCCCTGCGATCTCGATTTTTTCGATAAAGTCGTCGCAGGCGGGATGCTGTTCCGCCAGGCATGCAATGATTTGGGCCGCTAATTCTCTCGGATTTTTCTTGAGTTTTTTGGCCAGTGCGAGGGCAATACTGCTGGTGAAATCCCCAAACTTGGCATGGCTGGGACGCCCCATGGGCAGGTTTTCTAAGCTGACAGAGTCAATTATGGATGCTGAGCTTTCTAGGCTGGCGGCTTGAATGACCTGGTGAACGGCGTTCAGCAGGGTTTCTTTTAAATTCGGGTGCATAATTCAGATATATTCAGATACATAAAGATCAATACAGTTCGATCGGATCGACGTCCAATCGCCAACGCACTTTTCTTGCGAGCGAGTGATTTTCCAACAGAGGTATCAACCTGTCCAGCAGTTTGTGTAATTGGGGGCGATGTTCGGCTTGCAACAGCAACTGGTATCGGGAATGACCGGCGCGCTTTTCCATTGGTGCGGCAACTGGCCCAAGGGCGGAAACGCTGCTGAGGCTGTTGTCTTGTTGCATCAGCTGTTGAGCACTTTGGACGCAAAACGTCAACAGCTCTTGCGCCAAGGCTGGCCGTTGCGATTCCGATCGTAACAACGCCAAATGTTGGTAAGGCGGCAATTGCGTCAGCTGGCGCTCTTCAAGCAAGGTTTGAGCAAAGGCTGCGTAGCCTTGGGAGAGCAGGGTGGTCAGAGTCGGGTGGCTGGGTTGGCGTGTTTGCAACCAAACTTCGCCGGCATGCTCAGCGCGCCCGGCTCGCCCGGCGACCTGCAGCGTCATTTGGGCGAGCCGCTCGCTGGCTCTGAAATCAATCGAGAACAGCCCGGTGTCGGCATCCACAATGCAAACAAAGGTCACGTTGGGAAAGTGGTGACCTTTGGAAACCATCTGGGTGCCAATTAAAATTAACGGTTGCCCGGATTCCAGCAGCGAGAGTTGCTGCTTTAACAAGGCTTGGGTTCGCACCATGTCTCGATCGATGCGAACGGTTTGGGTATCTGGAAAAAGACTTTGAATGTCCGCTTCAATGCGCTCGGTGCCATGTCCGATGTAATCCAGCTTGGTGCTGTCGCACTTCGGGCACTGAGTGGGCAGAGGCTGGGTGAATAAACAATGGTGACATTTTAACAGCTGCTTTTTTTTATGAACCGTGAAGTTGGCGTCGCAGTTGGGGCAGGGGAAGTTGTGGCCGCATTGATGACACATCATCAACGGAGCGTAGCCACGCCGATTCAGAAACACCATGGCTTGTTTGTTGTCGGCCAGGGTGGCTTTGATTTTATCAATCACGGTTTGGCTCAAGCCGTGCTGTAGGGCTTGGCTGCGAATGTCGATTAATCGAATTTTGGGTGGTTGGCTGGTACCCGCGCGCTGCCTCAATGTCAGCTGCTGGTAACGCCCTTGTTCGCAGTTGTATAGGCTTTCCAGAGAGGGCGTAGCTGAGCCGAGCACAATCGTAGCGTTCAGCTGTTGCGCACGATAGACGCCGACGTCGCGTGCTGAATACGCAAATCGGTCTTGCTGTTTAAAAGAGGGGTCATGCTCTTCATCGATGATGATGAGTCCGAGTTGCGCAAAGGGCAGAAAAACCGCGGATCGAGTCCCGATCAGAATTTTTGCGTGACCGAGTTTCGCTTGTGTCCAGGATTCTAGCTTTTGAGTTTCGGTGAGACCTGAATGGTACAGCGCAATGGGAACATTAAAGCGTTGCGTAAAGCGTTTGACTGTCTGGGGCGCAAGCGTAATTTCGGGCACCAACACCAAGGTTTGTTGCTCAGGCTTCAGGGCTTGAATCAGTTGCAAATACACCTCTGTTTTGCCAGAGCCGGTAATACCGTCCAATAAAAAGCATTTAAACGTTTGCAGATGATCACGGATCACCGTGAGTGCGTTTTGTTGCTCCTCGTTAAGACTCAAAGGCGCTTCTTTTAAAATCGAGGAGGGTGTTGAAGTTGGCGTTGAGGTGGGTGTTAATGAGGTGTTTGATGCGATTGGCTTGGCCGCAAATTTGGGCAGTGAAAACGGTGCGATGAGTGCTTTTTGGGTTAGATTTTTTAAGGTCGCACTCGTCACACCCAGCCCTTTGAGCACTTGAGTGGAGAGCCCATCAGGATGCTCTCTGAACAGGCTGAGGGCGTCTCTTTGTTTGCTTTGGTTTTTTTTAAATGTCTCTAGCAACAGGCTGTGGCCCGTTTCGGTGGCCCGAAAGCCTGGGGTATGGCTGGCAATGGCCTCGCCCAGCCGTAATTTTTTGGGGATGGCGGCGGCCAGTACGTCTCCGAGGCTGTGATGGTAGTATCGACTTGACCATTGCAGGCAGTGCAGTAACGGGCTGTCCCACAGCGGTTGGGCGTCAATGATGCGCACCGCGGCTTTAAGCTCAAACGATTCGTCGGTTTTGCGGTTGGTTGGGCTGATGACTTCAACTAAGTAACCAATAAGTGTCCGGGTACCAAACGGCAGCTCAAGACGGATACCGGGTGTTAGAGTACTTAGGTTCGTGTGAGGGGGAGGCAAGTGAGGGGGAGGCAGATAGTCGAACAGCTTATTTAGGGTGACGGCCAACGCACAACGTAGAGTGGCCGACTCTTGTTGAGGCTGGGTTTGTTGGGACTGGGTTTGTTGGTACTGAGTTTGTTGAGGCTGTGTTGGAAGCGCCGCTGGTTTTTTGCTAATATCACCTGTCCGTAATTTAGTTTTGGTCATAAAGTGTTCTTTTTGTCTGTTTGTTGACCCGCTGATTGGCTCTCTCTCCCATTTGATAATTTGATAACGGGTGAGCAGGATTGGTGGCTCGATAACACGGCGAATCACTCTATCAGATCTTAACGTTTCATTCTGGTTATTGTAAGGAAGTTTCTGATGAAAGCAGGCATTCACCCTGAAGTACAAAAAATCACTGCGACCTGCAGCTGCGGCAACGTGATTGAAGTGGATTCGACGATGAAAGAAGGCAGCATTCGATTGGATGTGTGTTCTAACTGTCATCCGTTTTACACTGGCAAACAAAAGATGCTGGATTCTGGTGGTCAGATTGATAAATTCCAGCAGCGCTTCAAAGGCATCAAAACTCGTTCCAAAGCCGCTAACGGCTGATCTTACCGTGAGTAAGATGGCTGTGAGAGTACAGCGAGTGAGTGACTGGCCCCAATTTTAATACCCCAACCCATGAGTACGTATATGATGGATCAATCGGCTAAAGATGATGAATTAAAAAAAGCGGCATTGGACTATCATGCGTTGCCTCGTCCGGGGAAGTTGTCTGTCGAGTTGACCAAACCGACGGAAACAGCGAAGGATTTGGCCTTGGCTTACAGTCCAGGGGTTGCTGAGCCGGTACGGGCGATTGCGAAAGACCCAGACTTGGCTTACACCTACACCAATAAATGCAACCTGGTGGCGGTTATTTCAAACGGCACCGCTATTTTAGGTTTGGGGCATTTGGGGGGGGTGGCCAGTAAGCCGGTGATGGAAGGCAAAGGTGTTTTGTTTAAACGTTTCGCGGGGGTTGATGTGTTCGACATCGAAGTCGATGCCGATGACCCTGAGCAATTCATCGAAACGGTTAAACGTATAGCGCCTACCTTCGGTGGCATTAACTTAGAAGACATTAAAGCTCCAGAGTGTTTTGAGATTGAACGCTGTTTGCAAGAGACGTGTAACATTCCGGTTTTCCATGACGATCAACACGGCACGGCCATTATTGTCGCGGCGGGATTGTTGAACGCGCTGGAACTGCAAGGCAAAGCCTTGGCTGACAGCGTGATCGTTTGTGTGGGCGCGGGTGCGGCTGGGGTGGCCTCGATTCGATTGCTGGTCTCGATGGGGGCTAAGTTAGAAAATATTTACATGATTGATCGCAAGGGCGTGATTCATTCGGATCGCAATGATTTGAATCAACACAAGGCATTTTTTGCGAACAAGACCGACAAGCGGACGTTGGAAGACGCACTGGAAGGTGCGGATGTCTTTATTGGTGTCTCATCGGCGAATTTATTGACGCCTGAATTACTCAACAAAATGAACGAAAAGCCGGTGGTGTTTGCTTTAGCCAACCCGGACCCAGAAATTCGCCCTGAATTGGCGTACAAAATTCGCGATGATTTGATTATTGCCACTGGGCGCAGCGATTACCCGAACCAGGTCAATAACGTGTTAGGGTTTCCCTTTATCTTTCGGGGCGCTCTGGATGTGCGTGCGACCTGTATCAATGAAGAGATGAAAATTGCGGCTGTCAAAGCCATTCAATCTCTCGCCAAAGAGGTCATGCCACAAGAGGTTATTGATGCCTACGATGGCCAGAAACTGTCGTTTGGCCGAGATTATATTATCCCCAAACCCATGGATACACGTCTGTTGGGAAGGGTGTCTGCTGCTGTTGCTAGAGCAGCCGTTGACAGCGGCGTCGCGCGCTTGCCGTATCCGGCGCACTACCCACTGGGCTGTGTCAGTGCCGAGAGCGCTGCAACGTCCACCGAAGTCACTGCGTAACTTCCCTTTCTGCCCATCCGCCCTCCCGCGCACCCAAAAAACTGTAAATCGTTTTAAAATCAGGGTGTTAGGATTTAGGTGAGCGCTTCAAAAGTGCTCTTGTAGAGGCTGTGTTGTCAATGGTGAGCACAATAAGCGAATAATCGCACATCACAATAAGAGAATAATCCTACGGTATAACGGGTGGATAAAAAACACCGGTAATACACCTCGGTTTTAAAAAACTAAAAAATTTCTTGAATGCTCGGGGTATTCGCAGGCGTTTGGCCGTTGGAATAGCTGGTGCTGCGAGAGGGGGCGTTTTCTTTGCGGAACCACTCAAACAGGCTGTCGCCATGACCGGCTGCGGTTGGTAAGCCAGACTTGCGGTCTATTTGGATCGAAACAATGCCTTCCGGGGGCACAGCTTTGGTTTCTTGGGTGCCTTTTAGTGCAGTTTTCATAAAATCAATCCAGATGGGCAGTGCGGCGGTGCCACCAAATTCGCGTCGGCCTAAGCTTTTGGGGTCGTCAAATCCAACCCAAACACTGGCCGCTGTGGTTTGGCTGTAGCCTGAGAACCAAGCGTCTTTGGTTTCGTTTGTGGTGCCGGTTTTGCCGCCTAAATCTCGGCGGTTTAACACCCTAGCGCGTCGCCCCGTGCCTTTTTGAATCACATCTTGCATCATCGAATGCATAATGAATGCCGTTTGCGGATCTAGGACGCGAGGGGCTGGCATGCTTGCTTGAAGACTAACATCGCAAGGGTCGCAGGCTTGTCGTGGCATGGTTTTAAAAATCAGCTCACCATTGCTGGTATGAACGGAATCTATTAAATAAGGTGTGATCAGAAAGCCGCCGTTCGCAAAAATAGCGAAGGCTTTCGCAACATCTGCAGGGGGAATGCTGGCGCTGCCTAAGGCTAAGGTAAGGTTGTTCGGTAAGGGCTCTGGTGGAAAACCCATTGATTCGAGATTCGTCAGGGTTTCGTTAACGCCCATTTGCTCCAACAATCGAATCGAAACGGCATTAACCGATCGGTAAAGGGCTTCTCTTAAGCGAGTGGGGCCACGAAATTTTCCGCCTGAATTTTGCGGTCGCCAAGCTTTTTCAAGCGACGGGTCACTGTAGACGCGTGGGGCATCATTCACCAGGGAGGCGGCGGTATAGCCCATTTTGAGAGCGCTGGCATAAATAAAAGGTTTGATACTGGAGCCTACTTGGCGACCTGCTTGAACGGCTCGATTGAATTTGCTGAGGCGGAAATCGAGCCCACCGACGAGCGCTTGAATGGCGCCATCTTGTGGCGAAACAGCCACCAGCGCGGCTTGCGCAGCAGGTACTTGGGTCAATAGCGTGGGCATGTCCGGTTCTTGAGGTAAAACCACACGAACGATGTCGCCTGGTTCCAGTATCTCAGTGAAGTCTTCAGCTGTCTCAGCGCCGGTGGGGCGCATCAGTTTTTTTGCCCACAAGTTATCGTCCAGCTGTAAGCGATGAAGCTCGCCATTTTGCAGTACCACCTGTATGGACTCAGGATTCACAGCCAAGGTGGCCGCTGGCGTCATATTGCCTATGGGATAATAAGATGAAAAAAGCTGCGCTAGGTGCTCTTGAATAGCGTTTTCGTGTTGTCTCACTGTTTCATTGTGCTCGAGATCTGTCGGCAGATTTGGGGGAGCTACGGACAAAAGAGGCAAGAGCGGCGTGATGTCTTTGCCCTTACTTTCCGCGCCGCGATAACGGTGTCGTTGATCATAGGCTTGTAGCCCCGTATAAACAGCGTTTCTAGCGGCAGTCTGCATGGCGGAGTCGATGGTCGTATTCACAATGTAGCCGTCTTCATAAAGGCGCTCACCGTATTGAAGTGACAGTTCTTGGCGTACCATTTCGGCAATGTACGGAGCATAAAGCCCCTGCACATTTTTTTGGCGTTGAGCGGTGACCGGCGCTTGGATGGCTTCTTGGTAGATGGGCGCAGAAATGTAGTCCAACGCAGCCATTCGACCTAAAATCCAATTTCTTCTTGCCAATGCTCGGTCAGGGTCCGCGATGGGGTTATAGCGAGAGGGTGCTTTTGGTAGGCCGGCGATCATAGCAAGTTCGGGTAGGGTGAGGTCTTGAATGTTTCGGCCATAATAGACCTGAGCCGCAGCGCCAATGCCATAGGCTCTATGACCCAGATAAATTTTATTAATGTAGAGATTTAAAATTTCTTCTTTGGTGTGGGTGCGTTCGATTTGTAATGCGAGCAAGATTTCGTTGAATTTTCTGACAAAGGTTTGGTTGCGCGTTAGAAAAAAGTTTCTGGCAACTTGCATGGTGATCGTGCTGCCGCCGGATTGTTTGCGACCGGTTTGCGCAAGTTGCACAACGGCACGAGCGATCCCTTTTAAATCAACACCGCTGTGTTTGAAAAAGTGTTGGTCTTCAGCCGCAATCAAGGCGTGAATGAATTGAGGTGGAATTTCTTCGTAGGTGATGGGTTGGCGTCGTTTTTCACCAAATTTAGCGATCAGCTTTTGGTCTTTTGAATAGATGCGCAGCGGGGTTTGTAATTTGATGTCTTTTAAGACTTCGGCATTGGGGAGTTTCGGTGCCAGATAGAGGATGGTTGCGGAAGTGGTTAAGCCCACGACTGCAATGAAACTGATATTAAACCAAAGAATAAGCTGAATAAAACGCCACATGTATATACCTTAGCTGGTCTTGAATGGGTCTGAGGTGAAGAATGTTGGAGCTGTGTAAATGATTAGGACAAGAGTTGATGTCATATTGGAACTGATTGAGTGTGAAAATTTACAGAAGGTTACTGCTTGGCAACGGAGAATACAAAAAGAAGCGCTATAAAAAAATAGAGGGGAGCGGAATTCCTGCTGTTTCCGGTTCAAAAGCCTAGTTTATTAAGCAAGCTGATGTTGGAATGAGCAGGGATTAACAGTTTTCTAATAGATTTTTAGTGTGGTTCTAAATTTAAACTAAGCTTATCTAGGAAAAGGAATATTAAATCAAAATAGCGTAAAAAAACTGGAACGATATCAAAGTGTTTTCATTTTTTAGTGGGCAGTCAAAGCAAGCGAAAATTCTGGGCATCGACATCAGTTCGACATCCATCAAGTTGCTTGAGTTAGGTCGTGCGGGTGATCGGTTTCGTGTGGAGCATTACCACGTAGAACCCTTGCCGATGAATTCAGTGGTTGAAAAAAACATTGCCGACGTTGAGGCCGTGGGAGATGCCATTGCTCGAGCGGTGTCGCGCACGGGTACGTCAACTAAAACGGCTGCGGTTGCGGTTTCAGGTTCCTCAGTGATTACCAAAATCATTCAGATGGAAGAAGGCCTCGATGAAGATGAAATGGAGAATCAAATCCGGGTAGAGGCGGATCAATACATTCCATACCCACTCGATGAAGTCAGCATTGACTTCGAGATCCAAGGGCCGGCTGAGAATGTCCCCGATCGGGTCGATGTGTTGCTGGCGGCTTGCCGAACCGAGACGATTGAGTTGCGAGTCGATGCGCTGGAAATCGCCGGATTGAACCCTAAAGTCGTGGATGTTGAAGCTTATGCGATGGAGCGGGCTTTTTCATTAATCAACGCGAGCCTTCTGGAAGATGGTGCAGAAGAGCCTGAGACGGTTGCTGTTGTTGATATTGGTGCTTCCATGACAATGCTGAATGTGTTGCATCAAGGGCAGAACCTGTATAACCGTGAGCAACTGTTTGGCGGTCGACAGCTCACCGAAGAGATCCAGCGGCGTTATGGTTTGTCTGTGGAAGAAGCGGGTTTGGCGAAAAAACAAGGTGGCTTGCCAGACGATTATGAGAGTGAAGTGCTTGCGCCTTTTAAAGAGGCTGTTGTGCAGCAAGTCTCTCGTTCATTGCAATTTTTCTTTTCATCCAGTCATTACAACTCGGTAGATCATATTGTATTGGCAGGTGGTACCGCTGCGATGGATGGCTTGGATGCGGTGATTGCTGAAAAGCTGAATACGCCAACAACGGTTGCGAATCCCTTTTATGACATGTCGATCTCTTCCAAAGTCCGATCAGCAGCACTGGCCTCAGATGCGCCTGCTTTTATGATCGCCTGCGGCTTGGCTTTAAGGGGGGTTGATTAATGGCGAATATTAATTTATTGCCCTGGCGGGAAGAGCGCCGAAATCAGCTAAAACAGCAGTTTTTTGTTGTCTTGGCGTGTGCTGCAGTCCTTGGAGCCGGTGTGGTATTTTTATACGACATGAGTATTCAAAAGAAAATCGAGTTTCAGCGTAAAGGCAGTGAATTTATTAAAGCGGAAACAGCAAAATTAGATAAAGACATCCAAGAAATTGAAGACATTAAAAAACAACGTGAAAGACTCCTTGAGCGCATGGAAGTGATTCAAAACCTTCAAGGTAATCGCTCTGTGATCGTGCACTTGTTTGATGAAATGGTCCGAGTTGTGCCTGATGGCGTGTACTTTACATCCGTGGAGAAAAAGGGTGGTAAGTTTCATATAGAAGGTGTTGCAGATGCCAATAACCGCGTCTCCAACTTGATGAGAAACTTCGAAAAGTCGGCGTGGTTCAAAAATGCAAACTTAGCCAGGGTGACGGCACAAGATGACGCCGATTCAGAGGAATCAACCAGTACGTTTAAGTTAAGTGTTTCTGAAGACGCGCCTAAAGACAAATAGCAAGAAGGTTAGGAATGGATATTCAAGGTAGCCTAGATTCATTACAAAATTTAGATCCAGACAATATTGGATCCTGGCCATTGTTCGTCAAAATAGCCGCTTGGCTGTTGGCGATGGTGATTTGTGGTGTGGGTGTTTATACCATTCAACTCTCCAATTCTTTAACATCATTAGAAAAACAAAAAGCAGAACAAGACGAGCTGCTTGAAGCGTTTGAAGCTAAGGCCTTTCAGTCAGCCAATTTAGATAAATTAAAAAAACAGCTGGAAGACATGGAGGCGTCTTTCGGGGCTTTGGTCAGACAACTCCCCAGTGATACGGAAGTGCCCGGTTTGCTGGATGACATTTCCCAGGTTGGTATAGACAGTGGTTTGGTACTGGATGATATCGGTATGGGGAATGAAAAAATTGTTGAGTTCTATGCTGAGCTGCCCATTCAAATAGAAGTATCAGGGGCTTTCCATGCGTTGGGCGGGTTTGTCAGCGGTGTTGCTATGCTGCCTAGGATTGTGACCTTGCATGATTTGGCGATCAATCCAACCAGCTCTGGCATGTTAAGAATGTCTATTACGGCCAAAACCTATCGATACAATGACAAGGAAGCAGGCTGATGTGGGTTAAATTAGTAAGTAGTGTCTTGTTTTTGCTGTTCCTTGCGTTGTCTCAAGGCTGTGTTAATGCGGATGGCGATCATGAAAAGTTAAAAGGCAAGATGGCTGATATTAGGCAAAAGCCGAAAGGTCGAATTGATCCTCCGCCCAAATTTAAAACTTATGAAAGCTTTATGTACTCAGCTACTTTGTTGAGAAGCCCGTTTCAAAAGCCAGTAGATGTTGCAACGCCAGAGATCCGCTCTAACTTAGGGCCTCAGGTGGAGCCTGATGTTAACCGTCCTAAGGAAGTATTGGAGCGTTTTAGCTTAGAGTCTTTAGCCATGGTTGGCACCATTAATCTTGAAAGCGAGGATGAACAGGATGGTGTTGCGCTTTATGGGCTTATACAAGCTTTTGCCAAAGATGGTAACGGACAGGTTCACCGTGTAAAGGTAGGTAACTATATGGGTAAGAATCACGGTAGAGTTGTAAGCGTCAACGAAAAGACCGTTGACTTGCTTGAGATAATACCCGATGGTCAGAAAGGTTGGATTGAACGGCCGAGAACGATCGTGTTGCAGGAAGACAGTTAAGTTTTACATTTGGGTAATTAGAAGTATTTTCCGGAGATGTCCCATGAAATGTTGGTTTGATAAGTTAAGCAGTAAGGTAGCACAAGGCTGTATTCGGGGCAGTAAATTGCGGAGCGATCGCCTAGTGCAGCGCTTTCGCTTAGTTAATTCTGTGCTGTTGTGGAATGCGTTATTTTTTGCAGCCGCTTTTTCTTCTTTGTCTCAAGCAGCAAATATCCAAGATTTACAGTTTTCTTCTTTGCCTGGTGGTCAGGTTGAAATCAGTTTGTCACTCGATGGAACGCCTCCTGAGCCTAAAGGTTACACCATTGAACGTCCTGCCCGTATTGCATTGGATTTGTTTGGGGTGAACAGCCAATTAGCCGAAAAGTATTTCAATTTAGGTGTGGGTAACGCACGCAGCGTAACGGTGATGCCAGTAAAAGACAGAACCCGCGTGATCATTAACCTCACAGAATTAGTCCCCTATGATACTCAAATTGAAGGTACAAAACTGTTGGTCACCGTCGGGCGCAGTGCTACTGAAAAAATTATCAGCGATACCTCTGCTGCTGATAATGGGCCTGTCTTCGGCGCTGTAGGCTCTCAGGATGCATCCACTGTACCGGTTGCAGCGCATGGTAATTCCATTTTAGACATTGATTTTCGACGTGGTGAAGACGGCGATGGTCAAGTGATGGTGAAGTTAGCGGATCCATCTGCGTCTATCGATATGAGCGAGCAGGGTGGGAAAATCGTGGTTGGGTTCGGTGGCGTGCATTTGCCTGAAAATTTACGGCGCCGTTTGGATGTTGTGGATTTTGCGACCCCGGTTCAATTGGTGGATGCCACCGTAGAAGAAGGCGATGCGGTGATTCAAATCACACCTAATGGTCACTTTGAATATTTGGCGTATCAAGCGGATCAAAACTTTACGATCAGCATCAAGCCTGTTTCGGAAGAAGAGTTAGAAAAGCGCAATAAAGAGAAGTTTATTTTCACGGGTGAAAAGCTGTCTTTAAACTTCCAAGACATTGATGTGCGTTCTGTTTTAAACGTCATTGCCGATTTTACTGGATTGAACTTAGTGGCCAGTGACTCCGTAGCGGGCAGCATTACCTTGCAATTGAAGAATGTACCTTGGGATCAAGCGTTGGATTTGATTTTGAAAACAAAAGGGCTTGATAAACGCAAAGTGGGTAATGTGATGTTGGTTGCACCGGCAGACGAAATTGCTGCAAGAGAAAAGTTGGAATTGGAAACCACGCGTCAAGTTGAAGAGTTGGCGCCTTTGCGTACTGAGTTTGTTCAAGTCAATTACGCTAAAGCGGATGAGTTGGCGGGCCTGATATCTGGTTCAGAAGGGGCCGGCATGTTGTCCAGTCGTGGCAGTGTGACGGTAGATGAACGAACCAATACCTTACTGATTCAGGATACGGTATCGAAAATTGATGAAGTCCGCCGAATCCTGGCAAAATTAGATGTCCCGGTGAAACAAGTGCTGATTGAAGCGCGTGTTGTTGTGGCGAATTCTGATTTTGATAAAGAGCTGGGTATTCGTTGGGGTAATGTGAATTACCATACATCTGGCTTTGCCCAAGATGCTGATGGCAATGAAGTTCGTCAAATTGATTTTACCGGGGGTGGGTCAAGTCAAACGCTCTATGATATTTACGAATCAGAAGAAACCATTGAGGTGTCTCGACCCGATAACCTGGTAGTTGACTTAGGTGTTAACAACTCGCAAGCCACTTCTTTTGCACTGGGTTATTTCAGTCCAAATACCGGTTTGCTGGAGCTGGAATTGTCTGCACTGGAGTCGGATGGTAAAGCGGACATCATTGCGACACCCAAGGTGTTAACCGCCGATCAGCAGCAAGCGCGCATTTCATCCGGTACGGAAATTCCTTACCAAGAAGCCTCTTCCAGTGGTGCGGCAACAGTTTCGTTTAAAGAAGCGGTTTTGGCGTTGGAAGTGACACCGCAAATTACACCCGATGGTCGTATCATC
>CAZECE010000089.1:0-58777 GCA_964510525.1 uncultured Pseudomonadales bacterium
AATTTTGTGGTGCAACGAGCGTTCAACCTTGCAAGCATTGAGGCTGAAAACAAAGCGCTAAAAGAAGTAACGCCCATCAAACACAGCAACATCATCACCAACAGCCCCAATATGCTGCAATTGTGTCGCACCATTGAAAAAGTCGCCCCGACAGATCTGGGTATCTTGGTGCAAGGGGAAACAGGTACTGGCAAAGAGCTGGTTGCACGCGGCCTGCATCAAGCCTCAAAACGCGCCTCCCACCCCTTCAATGCCATCAACTGTGCGGCTATTCCTGAAAATCTGCTTGAGAGCGAGCTTTTTGGCTATGAAAAAGGGGCCTTTACCGGCGCCCACAAACAACAAAAAGGTCGTTTAGAGCTCACCAACAAGGGCACGCTTTTTTTAGATGAAATCGGCGATATGCCCATGGCACTGCAAGCCAAACTGCTGCGCGTCATTCAAGAAAAAACCATTGAACGCATTGGCAGTCATCAGCCAATTCAACTCGATGTCCGTATCATTTGCGCAACGCATCGCAACCTCGAAGACATGATTGCAAACAATGAATTCCGAGAAGACTTGTACTATCGCATCAGCGAAATCACTCTTGAGCTGCCGCCTCTAAGAGAACGCACAGGCGATGCCATGCTGTTGGCACATGCACTATTAAGCCAGTTTGCTCCTGAACTCAACGCAAAGGTCAAAGGCTTTCATGCCAGTGCATTAGAAGCTATCCACCAACATGCTTGGCCTGGTAATGTTCGAGAGCTGATTAACAAAATCAAACGTGCCATCATTCTGGCCGATGGCAACTTGATTTCTGAAGAAGACTTAGGCTTAAAAATAGGTGAGGATAATCAAGAAACCCCGTTTAACCTTAAAACTATTCGAGATGATGCGGAACGCCATGCGGTTGTACAAGCGTTGAGTGCCTGTGACTTCAACCTCAGTCAAACGGCTCGCTTACTGGGTGTGACTCGACCCACTCTGTATAATCTAATGGAACGATTGAACATTCCCAGCCCTGAATCGCCCTCTTCATCCGACTAACCGTCATCAGTTCGGTGGCATTCTGATGCCATGCCCGTAATAACGCGCTCTATTTATTCAGTCACGCGTTTATTCAAACATCAGGTGCGTTGTTTAGGATCTGATAGTTCAACCACTTGTGGCAATTTCTTCTAAACTAACACTCATGGACACCACTTACTTTACAGCACAAACACCCGAAAGTGTTCGTGAGCTGCTAAAACAGCTGAATCGATCGGTTTCTGTTGGCTTTCCTTTATCGGAAGAAGCCGAGTTTGTTCGCACTCGAAATTACCAAACCACCCAAACTCTAAAACAATCTTTACCCGCACTTGCCATCGCCTACAGCCTGCTGGGCTTGTTACTCTTCTTCTTTGTCACCGATCGCAGTGTATCCAATGGGATAACAGGGTATCTGATTTTTAGCATCAATCTGGTTCCATTGGCGCTGCTCTCCTACCACGCACAAGCCAGATCTCAAGTGCAACTGACATTAGCCATCTTAGTTCATCTGAATATTGTTATGTTTGCGTTGTACGGCTTTATTGGTCCAAACGCGATGCAGCCGTACTTCCACTTTTTGGCCGCCCTGATCTTAGCCATGGCTTACACCAGTCAAATCCTGTTGTTTCGTTTTGCGTTTATGGCTTGCCTCAGCACCGGTGTGATCATCATTGGGTTTTGTGAGATCAAACAAATCGAATACGATCGACTGTTTTTTTATTTGGCTTTCCTATTCAGCAATGCTGCAGGAATGGCCATTCACCATCACACGGAAAAACAGCTTCGACGGTCTTTTATTTCAGAAAAAATCAACGCCATTACGCTACAGCTGCTCACTCAAGAAAAAACCGAACTTGAAAAAAAATCGCTGACTAACAAAATCACCCTGCTCCCCAACCATACCGCCATCAAAGAGCGATTAGAGGCCGATATTCAACATTGCAAACACCTAAGCAAGCCGCTGGCACTGTTAGCCATTTCAGTGAAAGAACTGGATGAATATAAGCATTTTTACGGGTCGCACCAGCTCGAATCGGCGCTGAAAAAAATCGCTGATCTCTTACGCTTAACCTGCTCGCGCCCCATTGATTACGTCGGCCATTATGAACAACACGATTTCATTTGCATTCTGCCAGAAACAGATGCGCAAGGCGCACAAATTGTCTCAGACCGCATTCAAAACAATTACCACAAAAGTCCGATTCTGTTTCAAGACCGACCACAAAACCCGGTTTTAGAATTAGCAATAGAAATCAAAATTGCCAACGGCCAAGATGACTCAGCCAAAACGGTATTAAAAGCACTGCTCCCACACAACAGTTAATGCTTCAAATACACATTAAATTGGCTGCTATTGGCTTTATATGAAATATCGGGCGTTTTTTTAAAACCAAAATTTTTACTTTTTGCCGCTTTGTAAACGACACGACGTCGGGCTTTTTCAAACGCCAGCTGTAACAAAGCCGCTTCATCGACATCCTCGCCGGCTAACACCCTCAAAGCCATTAAGTTTTTCCGTGTACCTGGGCTTCCACTGGATTTATTAAACTTGGATTTATTAAACCCGGGCTTCTGAAACTTAGATTTATTAAACATAGGGTCGCAATAGATCACATCAGCTGCTGGCTCAGACCCGAGTTCAGATAAGTATTGAATTGCATCAACAAAACGCAGTTTGATTTTTTGCACAATAGGAGCCAAAACCGTGTCTCGCGCTCGACGTACCCCATCTTCAAGCAACGCATAAGCCACCGGAGACCGCTCACACATCACCACTTCTCTGACTCGAGTAGCCATAACGAACCCATCGATGCCCATACCAGCTGTTGCATCCAGTACAGACCACTCGAAAGTATTTTTACCCAAGGCACGTAAAATGAGTTCGGATCGTTTATCGGCTTTATTAATCCGCTGTAAAAAAGCCTCGGTCGTGAAATCACTGAAGACAGGCAGCCAATCAGGCGTCTGAAGAGAGTACCAGCACAGCCGACCCTGTTGAAAAAAAAGAAAATCGGGGGACTCCGTTTCAAACGACGGCTCAGAGGCCAAAGAAATAAAAGCCTGTTGTAACAGACGATGTGACGTCAAAGAATCCATATCCCAAGGCACTTTCACCATTGGGAACGCAAACCGCGCCACCAAATCCATAGCCTCAGACTGATGGGTATCTGAGATCACCACAAAAGTTGTCATGCAAAGTTAAAATGAAAAAAGAAAAATTAGGCTTTTGTATTGAGACGATACAGCAGATCGCTGGGAGAAGAAACCACGGCATTGACCTGATAATCTTCTAACCCACGACGTTTTGAATAAGACAAATGAGACTCATCTTTATAAAACTGATGATTTCTCGCACTGACACTGGGACGCTGTGCTGATTGTGAATGAGGCACCTGTTTTTCAGTATGAACCGTAGCCGTCTTTTTTGCCGCTTGCTCAGACCCATCAAAAGGCTGACTCTTATAGGTTTCCTCAGGACGAGACACCGGCATCCGAGATCGGGCACTTAAAGAATGATTAGATGGAATGCCAAACTGGTCAGACATAGCAATACGCGTCTCTACTCGTGCAGCAAGTCTTTTTGCTGCTTAATAATTATAGTCTTATAACGGCAAATTATAGGTTTAATACGACAAAACGTTGTCATTTGTAATCATTAGTCGCTCTAGCGTGTTATTTTATAACCAATTCTTTAAAAACTCGACAACATTGATTTATAGCCAACTTAAAAAACGCTAAGAAACGGATTTTTGACGCCAAAACTACAATTCAAAACAAAATTTTGCTCCCACTCTCTAACTTAGCCCCCCTAAACTGTCTCCAGTAACCAATAATCCGCTGATGGAGAGAATCCAAAACATGAAAAACTCGCCGCTTAACACCGCATTGAACACCTTTTTAGTGATCTTCAGCCTAGGCAACATCACAGCATTCCCTGCCCTAGCCGATACCACAGCCGAGGCTACCGTAAGTCCCGAAGTACTCAAACGCTTTAAAAGCTACGACAAAGACAATAACGGCATTATTTACCAAGGTGAATTTTTAGCCGGCAACCCACCAACAGAAATGAATTTTGCCGCCCGTGTTTTTACGTTTGTTCTAGATACGAACCAAGATCAAAAAGTCCTGTTAAGCGAGTATCAAGCGTTTCGCCAAAAAAATGAATACGACATTACTTTTGGAGCCTACGACACTGAAAACGCTCAAGGGGAACCCGGCCCTGATGGTTTTTGGAACACCAAAGAGTTTGCTCAAGCGTACGATCTAGATCGCGATGGCAACGTATCTGAGTTTCAAATTAAGGCCGCAGAGGTCAAAATTAAAAGCGGTAGAAAGCCCATTGATGCCAACAAAGATGGCCTGGTCTCTAAAGCGGAATACACCGCCTTTCAAAAATAAAGCAGCCCCAACACCGCCGCCAACCCAAGGCGATACCATACAAACGGCCACATGCCAATGCGGTCCAGCAGTCGCATGAACACACCAATGCAAATATAAGCACTAACGGCCGACAGCAATAACGCCAGCAGCATTTGCCAAAGATGGGCTTGAACCGAATTCATGAACAGCTCTACCCCTTTCAATCCGCCGGCGGCCAAAATAATGGGGATAGACAACAAAAAAGAAAATTCAGCGGACGCCTGACGAGAGTACCCTAGCAACAAAGCCGCGGTAATGGTCACACCGCTGCGAGATGTTCCCGGAATCAAAGCAAAAGCCTGTGCAATCCCAATTAATAAGGCGACCTTCCAAGTGATAGACAGCAAGTCTTTTTCCCCTCGGCCATAACTGTCCGCAACGCCCAACAACAAACCGAAACCTGCCGTCGTCATAATAATAACGGCGACTGAGCGTACGTTTGCTTCTATCCAATCACCAAAGAAACATCCAACAAATGCGGCAGGCAAAACAGCAATACCTACACGAAAGACCAATAAGGATTCAGGTGTTCTGTCTTGAAGTCGCAGTGCATTGAAACTGCCAACTGTTAATTCAATTAAGCGTTGGCGGAAATACCACATCACGGCCATTAACGTCCCCACATGCGTGGCCACATCAAACGCCAACCCTTGATCAGCCCAACCCAATACCTTGCTGGGCAAAATCAAATGCGCGGAACTCGATATTGGCAAAAACTCCGTCAGGCCTTGAATCACGGCCAACACCACCACTTGCCACCAATCCATACTGAATGTCCCCATTTACCCTTTGGTTTTCACCTGAACCACGTCATCACGCAAATAGGTCGGCTCCACGACCTGGCCCGGCGCTACAACATCACTGGCATCTAATAATGCCTGAGCACAATGGAATACCGCCGTGGCACCTGTTAAGCCCTTCTCATCGCTCACGATGTTATGCTCAACGCAGTGAGCGGCTCCCAAGGTCGTCTCAAGAGCCTCTTGGTAACCGCTTCCAGAACCCACACAACACCAATCTTTGGAATCCTGTTGCCAGGCTTGAATATCAACCGGTGATAAGCGCTGTGGATCCACGACCTGTTCTGGAATCAAGGTCTTATAACCCTGTTGATCGAACCGATAACCGGCTAAATACACCTGATTCATGCGAGCATCCATGACAGCCAACACGTTAGAACATCTTAACCTTCGGTGACCAGCATACGCCAAAGACAGTAATGTAGAGACCGGATACATGGGAATGTTGGCCGCAAAACTCAGCCCTTGAATGGCCGCTAAAGCGATTCTTAATCCGGTAAACGCCCCTGGCCCTCGCGTAAAAATCAACCTCTTAATCTCAGGCAGCGGCATATTGGCCTCTGTTAAGAGCCCATCAATCGCCGGCAATAAAAACTCAGAATGACGACGCCCCTGGGATTCAGAGCGCTCCAAAAGCACGTTCTCGCCAACGACCAAGGTCGCAGAACACTGATTTTCAGAGCAATCGATCGCCAAACAGGGATCAGAAATCCAATTACGCACCTAACACCGCACCTTAATCACACCCAGCACATTCAAAAATCGGCGATTTTACCTCAATTGAGTGGATAAGACCCAAAAAAAAGCCGGCACGATGGCCGGCTTTTTTTTATCAAACGTTATTAACGTTTTGCGGCTGCCTTTTTCACAGCTTTCACAGCTCGCGTTTGTTTAGCAACCGTGGCCTTTTTCGCAACCTTAGCTTTTTGAGCTACTGGCTTTGCCTTCTGTTTCAGAGCGGGCTGTTTAGAAGCCGCCTTTTTGGCTTTGGTTGATACCAAGCGTACGGACGCCTTTTTGGCGGTAACAGCTTTGGCTTTTGGTTTAGCTGTTGATTTAGCCTTTGCCAACACCGGCTTTTTAACCGAACTGTTTTTGGCCACGCTGTTTTTAGCCGAGCTCTTTATCGCTGGGCTCTTTTTTGACGCCGCTTTTTTCACGACCGTTAACCTAGGCTTAGCCTTTTTCGATGCTACTGCCTTACGAGCAGGCGCCGACTTCTTGGCCGTGGTGGTTTTTTTCGCCTTTGTTTTAGGTGTAACTTTAGATGCTACTTTGGTTTTAGAAGCTACTTTAGTTTTAGTGGCTACTTTGACGGTTACTTTAGCCGGTTTTTTAGCTGCACCGGTTTTTGGTGTCACAGCCTCTAATTTTTTTATCTGCTGTGTTGCCTTCCTACGAACTTGAGTGGCTTTTTTGTTCGCAACAGACGATTTCGCACGTATCTTTTTAGCATCAGTTTGCTTGCGCTTGCTCAGCCATTTTTTTTCAAAAGACTTAATCGCCTTAGCGAGATCGGCGGCCGCCTGTGCGGACAAACGATCCATGTATTCAGCAATTTCTTTCTCAGCTTTTTGTTCAGCGGCTTTTACTTTTTCATTCAATTCACAAATACGACCTTTCAGCTGAGTTTTTTTCATCGCAAGCCTCAGCTTAACCAGCTTCGCAGACAACTCACCCACTTCAATACGGCCTTTTTGCCAGGTTTTTTTCGCAGCTTTAGTCCCTAACTGCGCAAATTTCTTTTTGGCTTTAGCTGCGTTATTTTTTGCGGTTTTCAACGTGCGAGTCACTGCTTTGATATCCTGTTGAGCGGCACGCAACTCACGTTTCACTTGCTTTAACTCATTAGACTGAACTGTCTTCTGAACTCGAGTGTTCTTTTTTGCAGCATTTCCTTTCGCCATTGCTGGATTCTCCTTTTGAAGCATGAAGTGGCATTTCAGAATGATTGCAACTCATTCCGTTCAAAAGGATATGACAGAATTCTGATTTTTCCAGTTTGCAGCGAATTTTTTTTACTTTTTACAAAAATCGATTAAGGCTGAAGCAAAGACACCATTTTTTCATTGATCGCTTCAACAGAGCCTTCACCAATAATTTTGTGGAAACTCAACCCCTCTTCTTGAGAAGCCGCCGCTTGATAATGACCTACCAAGGCTTCGGTTTGCTCATGATATACCTGCAATCGTTTGCGTACCGTTTCTTCTTTATCGTCTTCTCTTTGAATCAAAGGCTCGCCGGTTACATCATCAACCCCCGCCGTTTTCGGTGGGTTATACACCACGTGATACACTCGACCAGACGCCAAATGCATCCTTCGCCCTCCAAGGCGCTCTACAATCACCTCATCTTCAACCGCCATTTCAACAACCGCATCAATATCAACAGCCGCGTCTTTCAAAGCAACCGCCTGGGGAATGGTTCTCGGAAATCCATCCAGCAAGAACCCATTACCACAATCGGCTTCTGCAATACGAGACTGTACCAACTGAATGATCAACTCATCCGAAACCAAAGCACCAGAATCCATGACCTGCTTCACTTGCTGCCCAAGCTCTGTGCCTGCTGCTACTGCTGAACGCAGCATATCACCGGTTGATATTTGAGGGATCCCCAGTTTCTCACTCAGCATTTTTGCCTGCGTCCCTTTCCCGGCTCCGGGAGCCCCCAGCAAAATAATCCGCATACCCATCTCCAATAAATAGTAAGCTACTTAAATTAACGTATTAAAACAATTCAGTGCGTAATCTCAACAAACATTAGAGGTTTTACGCTAAAAAGTCAGCAATACTACCACTCTCTTACGATTACTTTTAAACTAATATATACAAACCAATGACGGATTTGCTTGCTGGCAAAATATCATGCCGTTTTTAAAGCACTTTATATTGACCTATTGAATAGCTAAACACCTATGTACAACCCTTTCTTAATTGGCTCGGTCAATACACAACCAAAATCATCAGCCGTCTATATCACCATTGCCCAGAAGCTCAATGACCGCTTTGGCCACACAAAACAAGCCCTAATCCACATCAGTTTGGCAATCCTGCTGTCGATAGTATCTTTTAGCACCTTGGGTTCTCAAGACAAATCAGATCAAAGATCAACCCAAGAAACAGAACATAAAAAGATTAAACAGCAAAGGCAAGACTTCCAAAAAGCACTGAGCTTTATCACAAACAACCAAACCCTAAAGTTTAATCAAGCCCTGCCCGATTTGGTCGACTACCCCCTCTACCCATACCTCATCTTTGAGCGCTTGAAGAAAAAGCCTCATTCAAGTACCGAAGACATCATCAGCTTTGTTATGCGTTATCAAGACAGCCCCTTAAGTCACAAAATGTCCCGACACTGGCTTAACCATTTGATTCGACAAAAACGCTGGGGCGAGTTTATTGTTTTTTATGATGTTGCACTCGAAACAGGCTATAAACCCAATACGGCTTTACGTTGCCACCAAGGGGAAGCCTTTCTTCTGACCAATGACAAAGCCCAAGCCTTTAAAGCCGCCAAAGACCTGTGGATGGTAGGCCAATCTCAGCATAAAGCCTGTGACAACCTCTTTAAAGCCTGGCTAAAGTCACCGGAATTTAACCCCTCTTATTATTGGCAACGCGCTCAACTGGCCTTAAAAGCCCGAAAATTTAAATTCGCCAACTACCTCGGGCGCCAGCTGGACAAAACACAACAAAACCACATCAAAACTTGGGCAAAATACTGTCAAAAACCGCACCTACTCAGTAAAAAGAACACCCTAAACCTTAAGGACCCATTTAACCAAGGCCTGGTCAGCCATTGTTTAAAACGTTTAGCAGAAAAAGACCGCTACAAAGCCATTGAGACTTATACCCGCTATGAAAAGCATTTACCGCCAACATCACCAGACACACGAGAATTTTTAGTTCATTTAGCTCGTTACCTTTCGTACTACCACGATCCAGAAGGGCCGGAATGGCTTGAGAAAGCCGATCCCGAATTTCAAGACCACCTGCTGATTGAGCGCCGCATGCGCTATGTGCTGGCCGATCAAAACTGGAAACAAATCATCAAACACATCAAGCGGATGCCAGAAGAGTTGCGCACGAAAAATCAATGGCAATACTGGTACGCACGCGCTTTTCAGGAACTGTCCAAGCCATTACCCAAGGGGTCTTCAAGAGAATTCAAAGCTCTCATGACAGAACGCAGTTACTATGGTTTACTGGCCAGCAGGCTCGCCAACAAACCCTTCTCGCTCAATCAAAACAATCGAGAAACCGACGCCCTCAAGATAGAGTATATTTCCAGCCATCCAGGAATCCGTCGAACCCGAGAGCTCTACGCCATTGACCGAGTGAACGAAGCCAATCGAGAATGGTTTCATACCATTAAAAGACTCTCTGAAGATGACCGAGGCCTAGCGGCAGAACTGGCACATGTCTGGGGATGGCACTACCATGCCATTGTCGCCGCCGCAAAATCCTCCAACTACAACCATTTGATCATTCGTTTTCCAACCCCTCATCAAGACTTGGTCTCAAAATACACGGATACATTTGGCATACAACCTGACTGGGCCTACAGTGTCATGCGACAAGAGAGCGCCTTTCGAGTCGATGCGAGGTCTCGAGTGGGCGCCAGAGGCTTGATGCAACTGATGCCCAAAACAGCCAAATTTGTTGCTCGACAACACAAACTCTCCTACCGAAATGCCAGCCAGTTGGTAGACCCCAAGTACAATATCAAACTCGGCACCCGTTATTTAGCCGATTTGTACGAAGAATTTGAGGGCAATTTACCTGCGGCTACCGCGGCTTATAATGCTGGACCCAGCCGGTCCCATCGATGGATCGCTAAACACCCAGATTTACCCACTGATCTCTGGATTGAAACCATTCCTATTGAAGAAACGCGAGAATACGTTAAAAATATCCAGACCTACCGCGCGATCTATCAAGCGCATTTAGCTGAAAATAAACTGGCCGCCACTCAATACGCGCAACGAGAAACCGAATGACAGCCCCAAAGCCCCAACAATCCAACCAAGAGCCCCTCCTTCACACCAAACTTGAAACCAATATTGAAAAACCAGCCAACCTGTTTCGCTGGTTAGCGGCCATCTTCTACGACAGCCTTTTAGCGGCCGCCGTTATTTTATTCATCTCAGGCGCTTATGTAGGGCTGAGCCAGCTGGCTTTTGGTCAAGTTCCCAGTTCTCCATTGACGCTTCAATTGACCTTGTTTCCTTGCATTCTCGCCAGCACATTTCTATTTTATGCCACGTTTTGGCGTTACAAAGGCCGTACACTGGGATTGCAAACCTGGCGCCTTAAACTGGTTTCTCAGAACCAAACCCCCATCACTTGGCGGCAATGCTTGATACGCTTTATCATCGCCTGGTTAAGTTTTATTCCAGCAGGGCTTGGGTTTTGGTGGACACTGTTCCACCCTAATAAACTAAGCTGGCAAGACATTGCGTCCAATACACGCCTAATTGATATACGCGTCTAGTTGATGATCAATAAAGATCAACACCGATGCGCACTTTCGAGATATTCCAAAGACTGCATTTCCACTAGCCGGCTTTGGGTTCGCTCAAATTCAAACCTCAAGGTTTGCCCATCATACAACTCCTGAATAGCCGCTTCGGCCAGTACAATTAACTTCACCCGCCGATCATAAAACTCATCGACTAGGTGAATAAAACGCCGAGCAGCGGCATCACTGGTGGCGTTAAAGACCGGTACTCCCGACACAAACACCGCATGGAAACTAATGGCCAACTCAATATAATCATGCACACTGCGTGGTCCTTCACACACAGCCGCAAATTCAAACCAAGCCACATCATCAGACCAGGCCTTCACAGGAATTTCTCGCCCTAATAATGGCAACATTACATCATACTGAATGCCATCGGGCGCTAACTCTTGAAACGCGTGCCGCATAGCCTGCTCACCAGCCTCATCCACAGGCCAGTGATACAACTCTGCTTGTTGCAGTTTCGCCACTCGGTGATCAACAGCCCCATCGAGCTCTATCACCTGAGTATACGTGTTCAGCAAATGAATGGCTGGCAAAAATCGTGCGCGCTGCAAGCCATCTTTATACAAATCATCAGGGGGTAAATTGGAAGTAGTAACCAAACAAACGCCCAGCTCAAACAACGCATGAAATAAACCCGAAAGAATCATCGCATCGGTGATGTCTGACACAAAGCACTCATCAAAACACAACACTCTGGCTTGCTTGGCGATGTCTTGAGCGACCTTAACCAATGGATTGGCATGGCCCTGACAGGCTTTTAATGACTCATGCACTTCCCGCATAAAACGATGAAAGTGGTAGCGCTTTTTGCGTTTCAAAGTCAGCCGCTCATAAAACAGGTCCATTAAATACGTCTTACCGCGACCTACGCCTCCCCAAATATACAGGCCCTGCAAAGGCTGACCATCCTCTTTTGAGTAATGCCATTCAGCGCCGGCTTGATGGCCCAGCAACCAACGTCGCCAAAATGGCAGGCGCGTCTCAGTCTCACCGACAGCATGCAAACGCAACCGCAATGCATTCAAAGCACGCAGCACCTGTTGCTGCCCTTCATCTTCCTTAATATGGCCTGACGCCACATCTGCGGCATAGGCCGTCAATAAATCCTCTTCACCTGAGTTCAATGGACTGACCACTCATGACTCTCCAATAAATAACTTCCAATGCAATAAATAACTTCCAATGATAGGCCCACTACTCGACCCAATCCTGGTTAACACAAGCTTCTACTGGCGCTTTTAACGTGGCTAATTTCGAATGAAAAAAGTGCCCCGCTTCTGACACTGTAAATAACCGTTTGATGCCTTGCCAGTTTTCGAACCAATGGACGGTCTGTTGTGCTGAAACCACTTCATCCACATCACCCTGCACTACGACCAAGGGAACCTTTCTTAACGGGCTTTCAATACTTAATGCTTCAAACGCCATACGCTCGATTGGCGGCGCCACCAATAAAACGGATAAAATTGACCACCCCTGCTGTGCCAGCGAACGAGCCGCCGCCAAAGCAACGTAAGAACCAAAGGAGAAGCCCGCAACATCAAAAGCGGCATTAGGGTACTGTGCTGCAGCCCATTGGCAAACCGTTATGAAGTCCTCGACTTCGCCCGCTCCTTGAGCATGCTCTCCTTGACTCTTACCCACCCCTCTAAAGTTAAACCGCACTGAAACGAGGCCTTGGTCCCGATAGTAGCGGGCCAACGAGTGCACCACTTTGTTATGCATAGTACCTTCCATTAAAGGATGCGGGTGGCCGATCACGGCAACCCGGCTGACAGCAGCCTGCTGCCGAGGGCGCTCCATCATCACCTCAAGATCCCCTGCAGGCCCTTCAATCGTCGTACTTGAGTTATTCATTGTCACCATGAGTGTTTACCTTGACCATTTTTTTGATGAATAGAATCTTTGTTCTAAACAAGCGCGATAGAATAACTCTCGCAGTTTTTATGGGCAATTTCTTTGCAATTTATTGAAACTCAGCTATTTTTAGTTTTGAGTCCATTGTGGAGCTACTTTTTTATATTGCAGAATGGCCGCGTAAATTGCGGAACTGCCTTTAAATAAGACCATTTATTAAACAAAACCAAAGTCCAAGGACATATTATGAACGAAATGACTGAGAAAGTTTCAGAAAAAGTTAAGCAACAATGGGATCAAGCCAACGATTCTTTCAATCAATGGTTAAGCGCAAGCAAAGGCTTGCTCGTAAAGCTCAGCAAATCGGGTAGCGAACAATTTGACTCCTTGGTTAAAGCCGGGGAAGGTAAAAATTTAACTGAAGAAATTAAAAGCAGCATTGGCGACTTTAACAATCCAAAAGAATCCGCCAATCAAATCCGTTATGCGGCCATTGGGCTGGTGTCCAAAACCAAAGAAACCAGCAACAAATACTTCAAAGAATTTGTTGAACTGGGCGAAGGAAAAAATAAGAAAACAACATCTACCAAGTCGACTTCGAAAAAAGCCAAAGCGGCATAAATTCACTCGACTTTATTACCTAAAGAATAAAAAAGGGGTCTTTTAAAGGCCCCTTTTTTTTCATCTTCAACTCACGCCCCGGCTATTCCCAACTATACTGATTAATAAGAGGCAATGGCCTAGTGATATGATGTGGGAAAAATCAATAGTTTAGACACCGTTCACATAAATCCTGCTTATCATAACAGTTCGGTTACACTAAACTTTCCATCTCTAGACTAATATTACAAACATGAGGGTTTTGAAGGGACATCACCCCCCTATTGATTCAGCAGTACACAGGGATTCAAAATGCACAGTTATCAGCTTTTCCACCAAAATCAACAGCACGAACGCCAAGCAGAAACACGCTTACTATTAAAAAACTTCCATCTGCTTTGTGAGCAATGGGAGCTTAGCAAGGCTGAATCCTACCGGTTATTGAACTTAAACAGCTTGCATCAGATGGCCCATTGGCAACAGAGCATTGATAACTTTGTATTAACGGATGTGCAAATTGAACGCTTAAGTTTTTTGCTATCGATCCATAAAACACTCGAAAAAGCCATTCCTAATAGAAAAGTGGCCGCACAATGGATCCACCAGCCGCAAAAAGAAATTGAACCTTTCAATGAATCCTCGCCATTAGAGGTGCTCACAAAGGCGGATAAACACGTGTTAGGTCAGCTTGTAATCACATTGGCGCAATACTTTGCGGACAGGCCAGATGCTTGATGAGCCCCCCGTCGAGTTAACCGCTCTTCAATAGACTCGCGAATACCAGCAGACGTTAATCCACACTCGTCGCGCATTTCAGCTTGCGTGCCTTGTTCAATTAAAAGATCCGGAACCCCTAAGTTCAGAATACTGACCTCAGCCATTAAATCATTGGCAATCAAAAATTCATTCACCGCACTGCCAGCCCCACCCTGCACAGCGTTCTCTTCTACCGTGACGATCAATTGATGAGAGCTCGCCAGCTCTTGAATCAAAGCAACATCTAACGGTTTCACAAAACGCATGTCTACCAGCGTATACCCAAGATCAACAGCAACCGATTGCGCCACACTCACCATGGCGCCAAAAGCAAGCACAGCGACTTGCTGACCTTCGAGCAACACATTCGCCTTACCAATGGGCAACATCCGAGCGTCTGCGCTCTTCACCCCAGGCCCTTTCCCCCGAGGGTAGCGAACCGCCGCAGGGCCCTCTAAACAGTACCCCGTGTACAGCAAATCCCGTGCTTCTTGCTCATTTGATGGTGCCATCACCACCATGTTCGGGATGCAGCGCAAATAACTCAGATCATAAACGCCCGCATGGGTTGGGCCATCTTCACCCACCAAGCCCGCACGATCAATGGCAAACAACACATCCAGATTTTGAATGGCAACATCATGAATCAGCTGATCATACGCCCGCTGCAAAAAAGTCGAATAGATGGCCACCACTGGCTTCTGCCCACCACAGGCCAAACCCGCTGCCAAAGTCACGCTGTGCTGCTCCGCTATGGCCACATCATGGTAACGATCAGGAAATTCTTGTGAAAAACGCACCATGCCAGAACCTTCCCGCATGGCGGGGGTAATAGCCACAACCCGTTCATCTTGTGCCGCCAGGTCACACAACCAATCCCCAAAAACATCCGAGTATTTTTGGCGCACAACAAGCGGATTAGTTGGCTCGTTCTCCGGTTGTTTCTGACCTTCGATTTTATTAAGCGCATGATAACCAATAGGGTCCTTCTCAGCAGGCAAGAAACCTTTGCCTTTTTGGGTTGCGACATGCAACAGGCGCGGTCCCTTCAGCAACTTAATTCTTTCAAAATACTCAATCAATTGATCAATATCATGCCCATCTATCGGACCAATGTAATTAAAACCAATCTCTTCAAATAACGTACCAGGGGACACCATGCCTTTCATATGCTCTTCGGTACGTCGTGCCAACGTCATCGCTGATGGCATGTCCTTTAATACTTTTTTACCGCCCTCACGAAGCGAATTATAGGTTCGGCTGGCCCAAATACGGGCAAAATAATTCGATAACCCGCCGACGTTTTCAGAAATTGACATGCGATTATCATTCAACACCACGAGCATGTTACTTTTCAAATGCCCCGCGTGGTTTAAAGCCTCAAACGCCATACCGGCCGTCATGGCACCATCCCCAATAATCGCCACTGAGTGCTGATCACGATTCTGCATATCATTGGCGATCGCATTGCCTAAGGCCGCACTGATCGATGTGCTTGAATGCCCTACACCAAAAAAATCATAGGGGCTCTCTGAGCGAGCTGGAAAGCCTTTCAGGCCACCTCGCTGCCGCAAAGAAGCCATCTTGGATTTTCGCTCCGTGAGAATCTTATGAGGGTACGTTTGATGCCCCACGTCCCAAACCAGGGCATCATCAGGGGTATTAAAGCAGTAATGCAGTGCGATGGTCAGCTCCACCACCCCTAAGCCCGCGCCAAAATGCCCCCCCGTTTGCCCAACACTGTAAAGCAAATAGGCACGTAGCTCTCTGGCCAGATCTGGCAATTGGTCGCGCGAGAGCGTGCGCAAATCGCGAGGCGCATCAATGGCGTCTAACAACGGGGTTAAAGGCAATTGAGAAGGGATTTTATCAAACATGGAACTCTCTAAAACAACTCTCTAACATCACTCGCTAAACGAACGGCCTAAAACGATCGGCGCATTAAAAACGAGGACATATTCTGCAAGATTCCCACAGAGTAAGCTGGCGCCAGTTCAGCCAATGCCTCACAGGCTCGCTGAGACCAACGCTGCATCTCACGTTGTGAGCGATCCAGCCCTAATACCGCAGGGTAAGTTAACTTTTCCTGTTGCTCATCCGCCCCAACCTGTTTACCTAAAACCGCCGTTGAACTGGTGGCGTCCAAAATGTCATCTTGAATCTGAAACGCTAAACCAATGGACTCACCGTAGGTTTTAATCGCCGTCATCTCAGCACTGTCAGACGCCACACCAGCGACTAACGCCCCCATTTCAAGGCTGGCTCGTATCAAACAAGCGGTTTTATGAAAATGCACCTCGGCTAAGACCTTGGCTAAACTGTTTTCCGAATGCGCACCTCTGTTATCAGAGCCGGCAATGTCTAAATCTAAAGATTGTCCAGCCGCCATACCCGCCGTACCGCCAGCTTGGGCCAGAACACGTACCAACGACACCTGCTGCGCTGCGATAAGCGGTGCATCACCTAACGCAGAATCAACCAGGACTTCAAACGCCAAACTTTGCAATGCATCACCCGCTAAGATCGCCGTCGCTTCATCAAAAGCAACGTGGCAAGTCGGCTGCCCCCGACGCAAGTCATCGTCATCCATAGCCGGCAGATCATCGTGTACCAAAGAGTACGCATGTAAAATTTCAACCGCCATAGCGGCTCGATCAGCGGCCACTTGGTCGCCACCAAACACTTGGCAAGCCGCATACACCAAAGCCGGGCGAATACGCTTACCTTCCCCAAGACAAGCGTATGCCATGGCTTCAACCAAGCGGGGGGCGACGTTCGGCAACCTCTTGAATAACACTCTTAAGTTTTGATCCAGTCGCAGCTGAACGGACTTAATAAATGCATCAATACCTGGCTCACCCGGCTTTGAAATCAGGGATGATGAATCCTGTCGTGATGAATCAAGTGGTGTCATGACGCAATCACTCATTGATCTTCAGCCTCATCATTTAACACACCACCTGCAGGAAGATCTTGCCACTGATCATCCTTTCCCTTCCCACCTTCCTCACCCTCCTCTGCAGCCAACAACATCTGGACTTTTTGTTCTGCCAGGGTCAATTGTTGCTGGCATTCGCGGGTGAGTTTAATGCCTTTTTCAAACGCTTTTAAAGCATCGTCTAGAGGCAAATCGCCTTCCTCTAGCTGGCCAACCAAACCCTCCAAAGCCGACAACGCCTTTTCAAACTTCATATCATTGCATTCCTAGTAAATTGCATTTCTAGTAACCAAGCAACACCTTATAACAAAATAAAACTTGCCAAGATGAGCCCAAAAAGATTGATAAACACGCGAAATTAGGGGCTACCTTCGCTCTCAGCCGGTCAACTTTGGGTCTAAACTGAACAAAGGGGGATTCTACAGGTAATACCCTCAGATTTAAATCGATGGACCCTGTGCAATGGATACTATGCAATGGATTTAGCAACTCTCATCGGCCTGGTTGGCGCTTTTGCAATTGTATTGCTGGCCATGATATTGGGTGGCAACCCTTTGGTCTTCGTCAACGTGCCCTCGCTGCTGGTGGTGATGGGCGGAACCGTCTTCGCCGTGCTGATGAAATTCACCCTAGGGCAATTTTTAGGTGCCGTTGGCATTGCCGCCAAAGCCTTCAAATTCAAAACCGTCACCCCTCATGACCTTACCGAAGAAGTGATCGGGCTGGCTGACATTGCCCGAAAAGGCGGGTTACTGTCTCTAGAAGGCAAAGAAGTCAGCCATGAATTTCTTCAAAAAGGCATCACGCTGCTGGTCGATGGCCATGATCCGGACGTGGTACGCGGCCTGATGAACAAAGAGATGAACCAAGCGGTTGACCGTCACACCTGGGGCGCCAAAATTTTCAGTGCCATAGGTGATGTCGGGCCTGCGATGGGCATGATTGGGACCCTGATTGGGCTGGTCCAGATGCTCTCCGCAATGGATGATCCCAAGGCCATCGGCCCTGCAATGGCGGTAGCGCTGCTGACCACGTTGTATGGCGCAATGCTAGCCAACATGTTTGCCCTCCCCGTTGCCGACAAGCTGAACTTACGCGCCGATGAAGAAAGCCGCATTCAAAGCATGATCATTGATGCCATCACGGGTATTCAAGCAGGACAAAACCCCCGGGTGATCAAAAGTGTTCTAGAAGCTTACTTACCTGCCTCCAAGCGCCCCGCCGACGAGGACGATTAACCTAAAATCGCCAAGACATGTCTGAAGAAGAAGAGGAAGGCAAAAAAAAGGAAGAAGAAAGCGCCGGCGCACCGGCGTGGGTAATGACGTTTGCAGACTTGATGTCTTTGCTGATGTGCTTCTTTGTACTCCTCCTCGCCTTCTCGGAAATGGACATTTTGAAATACAAGCAGGTAGCCGGTTCCATGTCCGATGCCTTTGGTGTCCAAAACGAAATTAAAATTAAAGACATCCCCAAAGGCACCAGCATCATTGCTCAAGAATTCAGTGCCGGCCAACCCAAGCGCACCGCGGTGAATGAATTACGTCAAATCACCTCCAGCATCACCAAAAATACCCTAGACGTCTATTGCGATGAGGGTAAGTCAGACGTCGGCGAACGCCGCCCTTCAGACAACGACGCCCAAACCGACAGCGAGGATCGAAGTGCCGAAGTTGCGCAACTACTTTCACTGTCGACCATTGCGCAATCCAACGCGGAACAACTCTCAGAGGGCTTAAACGAACAAATCAGCGAAGGCACGCTCGACGTCAAAGCCATGGGCACCCGCGTGGTGATCCGCATTCGCGAGCGCGGGTCTTTTGCATCAGGCTCAGCCGACCTAAAAGCCGAGTTTGTGCCGATCATGGCCGTGATTCGTGAGATCACCCGAGACATAGAGGGTATTTTCTCGGTTGAAGGCCACTCAGACGACATCCCGATCAGCACCGCCCGTTTTCGCAGTAACTGGGATTTATCCGCCGCTCGTGCCGCATCGGTCGCCCAAGAATTGATGCGCGATGATTTGATCGACCCTAGACGCATTACCGTTGTTGGTTATGCCGACACCCGCCCAATGACACCCAACACCGACCGTAAAGCCCGTTCCAGAAATCGTCGCGTTGAGATTGTCATCGAACAAGGCCAAACTTGGCAGGATCTACAAAAGCAATATTACGAAAGCAATGAATATCTCAATGACCAAGATCAAGCAGAAACAGAAGCCATCGTTGAAGAAATCCAAAAGAAAAGCGAATCGGAAGAATTACCTAAACCATTCAACTACACAATGGATGAAATTTTTTAAACCCGAATCATCTCCCACTCAGACGTAAGGGGCCGCCGACATGAATGATCAAGAAAGAAGACGTTTTGTTCGCATCGAAGGTAAGCTGAAACTCTGGTATGAACCCATCTCAGAGCAAAACCCAGCGCCAGCCAAACCGACCGAAAGAGACTTGCAAGTAGCCGAATTTGCCAACCTAGACAACCAGCTGAAGTCAGCTTTGATGGGCTTAATCCAGCATTCACCCAAAACCACCAAAGCACTGGATCTGCTCAACAAAAAACTCAACGCCCTCTACACAATCAGCGCACTTACTCACCCTGAACAAGGCTGGCAGCAAGCCGACGTCAACTTAAGCGCCTGCGGCATCAGTTTCTTGGTCCACTCTGCGATAAATGTTGGTAAAATGCTGCAATTCAAGCTGCAACTCAATGTATTCGGCCAAGTAATTTCAACCCTTGCCAAAGTCGTCGCATGCGAGCCAAATGAGGGTGACCAATACACGTTGAGATTGGATTTTATTGACTTAACAGAACAACAAGAAGACACCATTATTCAATATATTTTCCAAGAAGAAAGCGCTCAATTGCGACAAGCGAAGGCGAATAAAGACTGAAAAACTCATACCACAAACAAAACCGCTTTATTTACACTCAACAAATACATATACTTTAAAAGTATTTACTATAGAAGTTTTGACGATTAAATAACATTAATAATATGAGTATCAAAAAATGACTTTTTCTGTCACATCTAAAACCACACATGATCAGCCAATCAAAAATACTGGCACTGGCGCGGAAAAACCTACACAGAGCGGCGACGCCCACAAAAAAAGGTTAGATACACCAAATAATGACTTAAAAACTCCGAATCTGCTAAAGAAAAGCTTTTTTCCACCCTCCGTTGGCGAAACACCGGATAGCGACGTGGGATACCACTTATCCCACGCCTCGACGCCCGTAGATACCGATAAACCAACTCAGAATAGTAAAACCGCACCCACGCTACCAGTTTTAGATGACACACAAGAAACCCAACCTATAACGCTTTCACCTAAAAGCTCACAAGCTCAACAAGATCTCGAAGCAGCATCAACAGCCATAAATGCATTAGAAAAATTAGCGGAAACAACACATCAATTACTTAAGAAGGCTTCTGCTCGGAAGAAAAAAATCACTTTAGATGATGAGAAATTTAAAACCTTTACCTTAAAAAAATTAAGTGCCATTACTAAAGACAAACAAGCACCTTCAAAATCCATCGCTAATATCGAAAACACACTAAAAGAAGCTTTTGATAAGTTCGAAAAATCTATCAAAGACAATAAGATTAATGATGCTTTTGAAGCATTAGCAACAGCAAAAGTTTTTTTTGAGAGCGTACAACCTCACTCTCGAGGGTGGTAGGAGTTGATCTGTACCCCCAAACTGACTACCTACTGGCGAATAAAGTAGCGTGGAAACTCTGTTATAACCTCATAGCATGACATTATTTGTTATAAGACTTGCTTCTGATATAGCATCCCTGATAGCTTGCTTTCTTTTTAACCTAACCTACTTCTAACAATAACACTGAAATCTATGACTCAAATGCTAAGAGCCGCCCGGTCTTTTCAAAGCGGATTCTCACCACTGGTTATTAACAAATTCAGAGCCATGCAAGGCCAACAAAGTCACCAAGAATACGACTCTAAACGTCTGCTGCATCAATTAGCCAAGCATCAATGCTCTGCAATGATCGCTGGTTTAGCAGAAGCGCCTGTACGCATGCATCTCACTCGTATATTAATATTAAAGCAGCAGCAAGGCATTCCGCTGAGCCATTTGGGTCTCGGCTCTTTAACTCGAGGCTGCCATCTTACATCGGTGAATACCATAGAGAAAAATCACAACATGGATCAAAAACTGAAAACCCCTTTCAGCGCACTCACATCCGCCGTATTCTTTTTAGGCATGAATGCCATTCTATCTAACAAGTCTTTCATCCAAACCAAAAGCACCCTTCAAAAAGGCCTTTTGCCGACGTTTTTTATTGAACTTAATTTTTTGGCATCTCTCACTCACTTCAAACCCAAAGTAGAACAGCAATTATCTGAACAATGTCCTAGCCTACCAAGCTCAGCCACAAACACCTTGGCCAGTGCCCTAGCGGCACTACCTGGCGCTTTAATTACTCATCCACTGTATAACGCCATGTTTAACGTCATCAAAACCAATGGCGAAAAAACCGTACACCAAACCTTTAACGAATGGTGCACCGCTGAAAAAGACATGGCCTCACAAGCAAAACACATGGCTAAAAGTGCCTTTATGCATAATTTCCCTGCCCGCATGCTGATTCTGACTTACTCACTCACAACCATCAAAAGCATCACCAACTACCTCGACCATCCAAGCCGTTAACACCCAATTCAGTCAAGTGCCAAATAAATTTTTCATTGTCGGCGCGATCTCCGCTCTTTGTTCATCATACTTCAACAGCGACGGAAATTTCAGGTTGAACAATGTCAGCCCTGACATCAAAATATCATCGATCGGGATAGCGGTTTTACCAGCCCCACAAGGGAATTTTTTGAAGGTCGTGAAAAAGGACATTCCCATTCGGGAGAGCATGGTGGCCTAGGCCCAAAAAATCTCGTACACACCGTAAAACACACCGATTTAAAAGCACTCGAATACTTTGAACAACAGATTACGCAATACAATCCGGATCACGTCTTACAAAAAGCGGGCGTACGGAAATTTCTGCATGAACTGAATCAAAGGCGGAACCGTCTAAAATAAACGGGCTCCCATCACTTCAATGCCGCACATTCGTGCTGGTAAAAATTCTTTGGGCATTTTGCGCCTTAAAAGCTTCAAAACGCGTTCCATCCTCTCTTAGCGGGCGTTCGGCTAATTCAATAAATCCACCCGGTATTGAAAGCTCGGCATCGGCAAACTCGACCGTTACATTTGGAGCAACAATCGAAGACTGAAGCAGCCCCTCCTCTCGCTTACCTTTGATCTCCCCGCCATCGGTATTAAGCTCATACCCCTTATTACTCAGGAATGCATTGACTTTAGAAATGTCTTCAAAATGCTCAAGGTCGTGAACACTAATGGTGACATGATTTGGCTTATAACCATGCGCTATCGTCCAAGCAGCGTACTCAGACTCAGCCCTTAACATCTGATACTGTTCTACGGTGACAGGAGACCAAAGCCGCCCTGAAGTTAAAAAATTCTCATCCTGCAAGACACCCTCCGGGACAGATGCCAAAGCGCTACGAACGATGGCTTGATGTTGTCGAGGTAACTCATCAAGCAATAATTCACTCACAAAGATTTTCATCTGCTGACCCGGACTTTCAAAGTGCTGTGCTTTCAAATGCAGTGATGGAAACTGATACCCCTCTTGAGGGCCAGCAAGTTGATAGCCAAACCGCTTTAGGTAAGCGGCAATTGCATCAAGCCCCACGGCTTCATCGCTGAACGTTCTAAAAGCCACGTGATCATTAACCACATGATGCTCTCCCGCTTGTTTAAACAGTGTCATGACCGGCCCGACGTCAGGGCAAAATGCCCTGTGACTCTCAGCAATCGAATGAGCAAACGCATCCGTTTTGCTCAATGAACCTCTCATGGTAGAAAATGAACATGTGATAGTAGAAAAAGCAGCCGCCTGCAATGGAAAACCAGATGGCGACCGACCAATACCTGGCAGATTACTGGACCCAATGCGAGCAGATAGGGCCATAACTTCTTTTAGCGGTTTCTGTGCGACCCGTGCTTTCAACTGTTTAAGTTGTGGCCTTACCGCCCCCTGCTTCAAAACACCGTACATTTGATCACCCCTTATCAAGTCGTAAGGCACGGGAGGTTAGCATCAAACTAAATAGGATGAAAACACTGACAGGCCACACAATGGATGACCTGACAAGTTCTGGATAACTCAGCAATCACTCACTAGGTCTGGTTTTGCCCCCCAGCAAAGGGTGTGCAATACTTACCGACCTTTAAATGACATACCTTTATTTAGCAATGGAAAAAACCTTTAACCCCCACGCCATCGAAGCCCATTGGTACCAAACCTGGGAATCCCAAGGCCTGTTTACAGCGCCCAAGCTAACCGAACACAACGCCGACAACGCGCCCTTCGCGATCATGATTCCGCCACCTAACGTCACCGGCAGCTTGCATATGGGTCATGCGTTTCAGGCCACCTTGATTGACACCTTAATGCGGTTTCATCGCATGCGCGGACGCCCCACACTGTGGCAAATGGGTACAGACCATGCAGGCATCGCCACGCAAATGGTGGTGGAGCGTCAGTTGGCTGAGAAAGAACAAACTCGTCAAGAACTGGGACGAGACGCATTCATTGACGAAGTGTGGCGCTGGAAAGCCGAATCAGGCAACACCATCAGCCAACAATTGCGCCGCATGGGAGCATCGCTGGACTGGTCTCGCGAGCGTTTTACAATGGACGAAGGCTTTTCCAATGCCGTCATTAAAGTATTCGTCCAACTCTATAACGATGGCCTGATTTACCGTGGCAAACGCTTAGTCAACTGGGACACCCAGCTGAAAACCGCTATTTCTGATCTTGAAGTCATTACTGAAGAAGAAGCTGGCCATCTGTGGCATTTTAAATACCCAATCAAAGACTCCGACGAACACATCGTCATTGCCACCACTCGCCCGGAAACGCTCTTAGGGGATACCGCCGTTGCGGTGAATCCCAACGACGAGCGTTACCAACACCTAATCGGCAAAACCATTTTATTACCTTTAACCGATCGCGAAATCCCCATCATCAGCGACGACTATGTGGATCCCGAATTTGGTACCGGCTGCGTTAAAATCACCCCAGCCCACGACTTTAACGATTTCGCGATGGGGCAACGACACAGCTTACCCAGCATCAATATCCTGAACCGCGATGGCACCTTAAACGATCAAGTACCCGAGCCTTATCAACAATTGGATCGCTTTGCGGCCCGCAAGCAAATCATCGACGATTTAACAGCGCTTGGGTTAGTCGAAAAAATCGAAGACTACCGCCACCCGATTCCAAGAGGCGATCGCTCGGGGACTGTAATCGAGCCCTTCTTAACCGAACAGTGGTACGTCAAAACCGACGAGCTCGCAAAGCCCGCCATTGAAGCCGTAGAACAAGGCCAGATTGAATTTGTTCCCAAAAACTGGGAAAACACCTACTTTGCGTGGATGCGAGACATTCAAGACTGGTGCATCAGTCGGCAGCTGTGGTGGGGGCACCGCATTCCCGCCTGGTACGACGACCAAGGCAATATTTATGTCGGTGAAACCGAAGCCGCCATTCGCAGCCAACACGACTTATCGCCTGACATTGCTTTAAAGCAAGACGATGACGTTTTAGACACCTGGTTCTCCTCCGCATTATGGACCTTTGGCACCTTAGAGTGGCCAAATATGCCCAAAGAGCTGCGTGGCTACCACCCAACGTCAGTTTTGGTCACCGGTTTTGACATTATTTTCTTTTGGGTCGCCCGCATGATCATGATGACCCTAAAACTGACCGACGAGATTCCCTTTGAAAAAGTCTATGTACACGGCTTGGTGCGAGACGCCGAAGGTCAGAAGATGTCTAAATCCAAAGGCAATGTCCTGGACCCGATAGACATCATCGATGGTATTGAACTCGAGCCACTCATCGCCAAGCGCACCCGCGGCATGATGCAACCGCACCTTAAAGAAAAAATCACCAAACAAACCAAAAAGCAGTTTCCCGATGGCATTGATGCCTATGGCACAGACGCCCTGAGATTTACCTTTTTATCGCTGGCCTCCACCGGACGTGACGTGCAATTCGATATCAGCCGCTTGGCGGGCTATCGCAATTTTTGCAACAAGCTCTGGAATGCGGCGCGCTTCGTGTTAATGAATACTGAAGACCTACCTGAAAACGTCTCCGCTGAGCAAGGCCATAGTGCAGAGAGCAGCACACATCCTGTTGATCAATGGATCTGGCAACGACTTTTTACCACCAGCGACACTCTGTGCCAACATTTCGAACAATACCGTTTTGATTTGGCCGCCCAAGCACTGTATGACTTTGTTTGGGAAGACTTCTGCGACTGGTATCTCGAACTTTGCAAAGTTCGCCTCTACCAATCGGAAGACGAAACAGCAAAGAACACCCTGAAACATAATTTGAATCTGCTCTTAGAACACATTCTAAGATTGACTCATCCGATGTTACCGTTCATTTCAGAAGAAATTTGGCAACAACTGAAAAAGCCATTAAACCTGGCTGAACATTCCATTTTAAACACGCAATTCCCTGCAGCCCCCTCTCATTTACACACAGAAAAGAGCACAAGCGATATTGAGTGGGTCAAAGAATTTGTCGGTAAAGTCCGCTTGATGCGCAGCGAAATTCTGATCCCCCCAGGGCAGAAAATCACCCTGATCTTAAAAGGCGGCTCCAGCGAAGACAGAACTCGACTCAATACCTTTGAAAAAGAAATCCATCAACTCGCGAAAATCAGTGAAATCAGCTGGCTTACCCATGACGAAAAAGCCCCAAATGCGTTAACCCAATGGCTTCAGGACTTGGAGATCAACCTCCCGATCAAAGGCTTGTTGGATATAGAGGCTGAAATCACTAAGCTCAACAAACAGCAAAACCAAATCGAGCAAGACATCAAACGCGTAACCGGCAAACTGAACAACCCTAAGTTTACCGCTAAAGCCCCAGCCGACGTGGTTGCCAAAGAGCAACAAAAACAACACGACTTAGAGCAGCAAAAAACGCAAATTTCCCAGCGCATCGAGATGCTCAGTGCGGCCAAAAGCGAATAAACCTTTTCAGGGTGGATGGCTATGGCTGCAACGATCACAGCTGAATCTGGGCTTGGCTTTGCTCTGCGGCCTACTCTTTGGCTTAGAACAAGCGGGTCTGCTCCCGCAACTGCAGTGGTTAGCCCTTCAGCCCGAACTCATTCGAACCGATAACGCCTGGTGGCAACTGATCACCGGGAATTTCGTTCACTTTACACCCCACCATTTGTTTTGGAATCTCGGCGCTCTCCTCATATTGACGCTATTGTTTGAAACGGAACAACGCTGGAAAGAAGACGCCTTATTTCTGATGAGTGGCGCTCTGTTTATCGGCAGCTTGCTGTATTTAACCGTGTCCGAGCTGAGCCAATACCGTGGGCTTTCTGGCCTACTCTACGGCTATACTGTTTTCTATGCGTTAAAAATTTATGGCAAAGAAAAAAAACTGTGTTTAGCGTTAATGCTGTTCATCACCGCCCGGCTGCTGTGGCAGCACAGCCCTTGGTTTGACCAAAGCGCCTCAATCGACACACTGGGCGGCAAGGTTAGCACAGAAGCCCACCTGTTCGGTTATCTTTTCGGCTGCTTAGGCTACTCAGGTTTAAGGTTCTTTAGTCTTATAAAGTCGAAACGTGATACATCCACTTCAGTAGGTGCTTGAGGTGCTTGCCCAAAAACGGATTACCTGTTGTTAGGAGTGCAACTGAGAGATTTTTTTTCGGATCGGCCCAAACTAAATTATTAGTAAAACCCAAATGCCCAAATGCGTATTTTGAATTAATCCCCCATGCCCCAACCGGGTTACGACCAAAAATAAAGCCTCCATTAAAATTCACCGGAAACTTTAAGCGTCGATCAAACACCACCTTACCGCCCGGCATCAACATCGTTTCTACCATAGCAGGCTTTAAGATCTGCTTGCCTTCGTAAGCGCCATAATCCATTAACATCTGAAAAAACAAACTGACATCGTAAGCGGTCGATATAAAATTTGCCGAAGGGATCACCGAATCCAAAAAAGATTCACTGTTGGACAAACTCATGATTTGATCCAACGTCCCCCCCACCATATCGCGCATGATTTTTTCCGAGAAAAAACCAAAATAGCTGCCTGTCGCATAATTTAATGCAAACCGTTCACGTAATTCAGCCGACAAGCCATAATTGAAAACATTCAATCCCATGGGTTCCCGAAACAAGGTATCGACCAACTCCCGCAGCGTCTTTCCCGTCTGCCGCTCAAGCAAAGCACCCAAAATATAACCGCCTGTCACGGCATGATAACCCTGACGATTGTCGCGCCATTCTGGAGATACTTGAGCTAAAATTTTCAGTGCACGCGCAGGATCAAATAACGCATCGATATCCGAGTCTTCAGGAAAAGCAGGAATACCAGCCCGATGCTCTAACAGCTGCATCGCGGTGATATGTCCGGTTGGCGCTCCTTTAAAGTCTGGCAAGTAATAGCCAATTTCTTGATCAAGATCCAGCTCCCCCTCACCCGCTAACCAGTGGATCAACACTGCCGTTATACACTTAGAGGCCGAAAACAAACAAACGGGCGTTTCCAGAGTCATCGGAGGCTTCTCATCGTGGCCTTCATCGTCAGGCCCGTTGCCTTTTTGATGACCCAAAACGCGATGAAATAACAATTGGTTATTTTTACGAATCGCGACCGCCATGGCCGGATAAACGCCAGTACGGTACATGTCTTCAATTTCGAGCCAGACTTTTAACACTTTTCGTGAATCCAACCCCAGCGCATCGGGAGACACCTCATTTGGATCCACACGTAAGACTTGATGAACGGATTCGGGTAACTCGATGGTTTTAGACTTATACACTCTGATGGCTCCCTGAATGATCCCGCGCAAAACTCAATCAAGTGATGGTACACGAAAATCCATTTGAAAGAAAAAAACCGAACGCGATCAACTGGTTCATCATCTAAGAACCGAGATGGAATCGAGATAGGGTCGAGATAGAACAGAGATCAAGGATCATGGTATGATTCAGCCAATTTCTGCCCACTCTGTTCAAGAAAAACCCAAGATGACGAGCACAGCCCCTAAGACATCACCAAACAACGGCACAATACCGGACAAAGAGCCTAGCCCTAATCAAGAGCCTAGTCCTAATCAAGAACCTAGCCCCACAAAAACCACCAAAGGGTATACGTTATCTCAGGGCGTTAAAGGTGCGTTCAGACTGATTGAAACCGGGCGCATTCTTTCTTCAACGGCTTTTAACTGGCTTTTAGGTGACCGTCCCCCACCCCCGCAACTGTTGCGTGAGACCTTTGAAAAGCTTGGGACCACCTACATCAAACTGGGTCAGTTCATTGCCAGCTCACCCTCTATTTTTCCTGAGGCCTATGTTGAAGAGTTTCAACACTGCTTGGACAACACGCCACCGATTCCGTTCAGCACCATCGAGAATACCCTCAACAACAGTTTAACCCAACCCATTGATCGACTGTTTCAACACATCGACCCACAACCCTTAGCATCTGCCTCCATCGCGCAAGTCCATGCGGCTGTCTTGGTTGATGGCACGGACGTGGTGATTAAAATTCAAAAACCCGGCATTCGAGATCGCATTTTAACGGATCTAAACTTCCTTTATGCGGGCGCCCGTATTCTAGAGTGGCTGGCACCCAATCTGTCGATGGCTTCGATATCGGACATCATCGACGAAATTCAACACAGCATGTTATTGGAGTGCGATTTTTTCCAAGAAGCCCAAAACATTGAGGACTTCACCACCTTTGTACATCACAATAAACTCGAAGGCGTGATCGCCCCCAAAGTCTATACCATGATGTCCACGGACAAGGTACTGACCATGGAGCGCCTGTACGGTGTTCCGTTCACTGATCTAGAAGCCATTAAAGAAAAAACCGACACCCCACAAACCTGTTTGGTCACAGCCATGAATGCCTGGGTGATGTGTTTGATGCAAGGTCACCCGTTTCATGCTGACGTACATGCCGGTAATTTATTGGTACTAGACAAAGGTGTCGTGGCCTTTATCGATTTTGGCATCGTCAGCCGCATTCGACCGGAAGTTTGGCAGTCAGTAGCGAGCTTTATTCAAGCTATTTATATAGATGATTTTCAAACCATGGCCAAAGCCATGATCACCATTGGCATAACCAAGGCGTCTGTCGATGAAAATGAACTGGCCAAGGCGATTGAAAAACTCTATACCAGCTTTGATGACCTTAAACCCGAAGAAACCGCTACTACGCAACAGGACAATCAGATCAATCAACTGATGTTGCAACTGGTCAGTGTCGGCAAAGAACAAGGCATCCATTTTCCAAGAGAGTTTGCGTTGCTGTTAAAACAAATTTTATATTTCGATCGGTATTTGCAACTGCTGGCTCCAGACATGGATATCCTCTCACAGGCCGATTTGGAGATGTTTAACCACATAAATTTAAACTTGCAGCACTAACACCAAACCCCAAAAACACGTTAAAAAAAATAATAATATTATGCCTCTTTCAAATACGCACACGCCCCGTCAGCTTCAACTGAGCTCACAGGCAGACTTTTCGAATGCCCCCACTGCAGGCCAGCTGAATTTAGATGTCTGCAGAAACATTTGCCTCCTTTTAAAAAAGCGTGACATAGAGAATGTCTGTCGTAGTAACTTAGCTCACCCAAACATGAAGCAAGCGGCTCATGAACGACTTCTAGTACACCTTTCCAAATTACCCGATCAGCAAATAAACCCTTGGGACAAGCTGGCCTCCAATAGACATGCGCCAGAAAAGACTCGGGCGCTCGCAAACCTAAAATTACGCAAACTCATTCTCACCATGGGCCTGCACGAATCAAACAAACTTCAAGACTTCGCTTCTTTTAATGCGCACTATTACAAGAGAACACGCCGGCTGGCCAACCAACAACTCCAAACATTGATCACTGACATCAAAACACCGGAAGCATGCGATCGACTCGTTACCATCGCCACCAACCCCAACCTCACCAGCCAAACACGCCAAGTTGCAAACACGCAATTACTCAAGCAAATCTCAACAATGGGCATTGCGGAAGCGCTCTTTTTACATGCACTGATCAGCATTCCCTGCCTTCCACAACCAACACTCTCCGCTGCACTCGATAAAGTCAACGCACTGAGTAACACCATAAATAAAAGCAATATCTAACATATAAAAACCAACATCCAGAGTGACTCACATGATAAACACCTCTTTCCATCGCATTTCCGCTCATTATTTAAGAAACAAAGCACCGGTAATAAACCAATCACACCTCACTTATTGCCGTTACAGTACGAACGCGGTAAAGCAGCTGATCAAAACATTGCCCTTTAACCCCCAGGAATACACTTTAAAACACAGGATTGCACAGCTCAGCACAAGCAAATTGCTTAGCATCGGCTTGCCAACCTCCTCTACCAAAACAACTCAGGCAACCGCATCCCCCTTCTCCAGCAGCCCCCACTTATACCATCAACCTTTTCCGAGCCTTTTAAAATGGGACACGGACGAAATCGCCCATTTAATTGATCGCTATGACCCTTGCTATCAGTCAACCTTAGCGACCAGCAGCAAGGTGCGTAATGAACTTAACCAGGTGGTCTTGGAATATATTGATAAAGAGTTACTCAACTCGTTTCAAATGGTGTCTCGCATCTTAAAAAAATCAGCCCCCCAATCTCACCAACTCATTGCCGCCACAAGAATGTTGCATCTTCTGCAGGGTACCTCCAACCAAATCAACACCGCGCTTAATAGCAATACGGTCGAATACACAGTGCCTCAAACCGGTATTTTGGTGACAAGTTTTGATGGAGACTTCCACCATCAACTGCAAGCATTGCATCATACCTTGCACGCCCTTCTGATTGGTGTGCCTGTCACAGTTTTCATCAAAGAAGGCATTGACAGTCCAATCCCCTCGGAACTGCGGCATTTAAATCTCTACCTTAACGAAGCTGATTTAGGCTCCTTTTTGAAATTGGTGCAAGTGCGCGATCAAGACACCACGCTGATCCAGATCAAGTTGAGCCATCTACCGACAAGCTGGGCATTCGAATCCACCATCACACCTTCTTTTGGGTTTCGCGGTGAACGTTACTGGACACCGAGCGAAAAAACCTTAAAAACTCTGAGCAAGCACCCGAAAAGTTTTGGAGTTAAAGCGCTAGATCACTGCTTCAGGCTATCAAAAGTAGAAAGGGGGTATTTGAACACCCTTCAATTAGGGTTAAGTAAAACCATCAGCCCCAAAGTGCTAAAGTTAGCCAATAACACTTACGGCGCAATGGGATACGCCCTCAAACACCCTTATGAAACCAAAAAGGTGTTATACATTTCACAACAAACAACTAAGATCTCGTCGGCCGATATTGCGGCCTACCTGTTATTGATTCTTGACACCAACCTGAAGCATCAGGTTAGCGAGGTCTGGCTCACCAAGGAGATGAAACACTACCGAGGTGCGATCAAACAATTCGCAAAAAAATGCAACCTCGACTTAACTGTGATCCAAACCGATCGACTTTCCTATCACGATCAAAACAAAATTATCCACGTAGAACCCGCTCATCACTTTCCGCAACGACCGGAACTAAAATGCGCTCCAGAAGAACTCATTTCAAGGATCGCAGTTCCCGTCGACCTAACCCCAATACACAACCCAACAGAACCCAACGCATTCGCCACCTTTCCCTGGCTGCAATATGAGCCAAGATTAAAAGAGTGATGGTTTATTTCCCGCCACACTCTCACCTAAAAATTTCCGTGACTGCACCCTAGTGAATTGAGAAAATGGTCGAATATTTTATGTTTATGCGATTTTTTTATTGAGATTTCTGGTGACGTTTCTGAACCCCACTGTTTGTTCTTTTTTTAAACCAACATATCTCAGCCCATCTTGGATTTGGCTCCTTGCCGCTCTCCTGGCTTTCATAGGGGGGCCTTGCCTCGCCGGAGACACACTCTCAGCCAAAACAAGCAATCCAGACACACTCACCGCTTACGCCAACTCTTACCGATTTTCAGTTGACCAACAAGCCCACCTCACAGGCAATGTGACGCTGCACTATCAAGAATTTACGATCGAAAGCGATGAAGCCCACCTGGACAACAACGCTCAAACCGCTCAATTTAATGGCAACATTCAACTGATGTCGCCGGCCATGGGCGTTTCTGGCGATACCGCCGAAGTGAACCTGAAAAACAACGATTACAACCTATTTCCTGCTGACTTTTGGTTTACTGACAGCCCCGGGAACGGCCATGCTGACCAACTTCACTTGCTCCAAGGGGAGAAAATCGAGCTCAAAAATGGCACCTACACCACCTGTGACCCCAGCAACCCTGAATGGTCTGTCGCCGGCCATAGAATTCAGCTAGACCCAGAAAGTGGCTGGGGTGAAGCCACGCATATGCGACTGAACGTTCAAGAAGTACCCGTTGCCTATTTTCCTTATTTTCGCTTCCCGATCGATGACCGGCGTCAAAGCGGCCTCCTCTACCCAGCTATCAATAATCTGGCTGAGCCAGATATTGGCTTACCGATTTACTGGAACATCGCTCCCAATTTTGACTGGACGTTTACGCCACGGCAAATTGGAGGGCGTGGCACCATGATCGAAAACGAATGGCGCTATCTCACAGAACCGGCCCCCAACCATCGACAACGCGGCCAAGTGTTCATTGGTCACCTCTCAACCGACAATGGTTTCGATAACCTCAACCGAACCCAATTTCAATGGCAGCATGAAGGAACTTGGACTCAAGCCAAGCACAGCGTCCAAGCCCAGGTGCGTTACAACTACCTTTCAGACAATAACTACCTGGATGATTTTGGTAACAGCTTACTGGATACCACTCAAACCTTTGTTCCTAGAGAAGCCGCCTTAACTTGGCAGAACAGCCAACAACAAGCCAGCTTACGCCTTGAACGACTTCAAACACTGGATGAAAGCATCGCTACCACAAATTTGCCTTACCGTCGTTTACCCGAACTGAATTGGCAACACTTTGGCCTCAATCTTGGCCCCATCGTTTGGAGCAATCAATTAAACTACGTTTACTTTGAGCAACCCGATGCCACATTGACCCCCTATGGCCACCGAGTTCATTGGTTATCGGACGTCAGCTTACCGAAATACGCACTGTGGGGATTCTTCAACCCAACAATCAGGCTGCAACAAACCGAATACCGCCTCCCTAACCCGCCCGACGACCAAGAAAATCAAAGCCGCACCATTGGTACCTTTATCTTAGACAGTGGTCTCTTTTTTGAACGTGAATTTTCCACCCCCAATAAGGACTGGTTGCAAACACTGGAACCCCGCTTGTATCACACCTACACCCCATACCGAGCACAACAAAACCTCCCCAATTTTGATGCCAGCAGCCTGACCTTCGGCTGGGAACAGCTGTTTCGCCCCAACCGTTTCAGTGGCTTTGATCGCATTGGCGATACACACCAAACCACCTTGGCCGTCACTCAGCGCTGGCTGAGCAGTAATACCACCAACACAACAAACACTCAAAGTTCAGACTCCAGCCCACAAACCCGATACGAACTCACTGCAGGTCAAATCATTTACCACAAAGACCGAGAATTATCCCTAGATGCCAATACCCCCAATGACACCACACTCAGCCCACTGGTCTTAACCGGCACCGCCTTCCCAAAGCAAAACTGGCGCGCTGAGAAAGCCTTAACCTGGAACAGCGAAACCAACCACCTCGACGAAGGTTATTTTGGCGTTGGCTTTCAAAAAGCCAATACCAACGCCATCCCAACGCCAGCCCCTAGAGCCCAACCATTAATCAGCCCCCCCATGCTACTTAATCTGGGCTACCGCTATAACGCGCTCAGTGCCGTTAAACAGTCGGACTTCTCCTTCGTGACGCCCTTAAATCAACGCTGGGCGCTGCTGGGCCGCTGGTTATTTGATCTGGATGCCCGACAAACGCTTGAGCAAATCAGCGGTTTTCGCTACGAAAGCTGCTGCTGGCGGACCAATTGGACCTACCATCGCCGCATTCGCACCCAAAACGACCTTGCCAGTAACAGTGAAAATCAATATCGCATCATGATTGAGTTTGAACTCAAAGGGCTCGCCAGGGTCGGAAGTCAATTGCAAAACCTATTGCAAAACAGCATCCCGGGCTACGGGTTTGAATAACTGGAATAAACCCGCCAATGCCTTAAAATAAACCAATTCGATTAACCGCCTGGAAACACCATGATCAAAAACACCCTCGCTGTCGTCTTGCTGAGCGCCCTACTGACCCCACTCAACCTGTTGGCCAAAAACACGCCCGTTTCTCCTACTCAAATCGCCAAAAGCAACAACACGGCTAAAAACACCGAAGGCGTATTGTTGGACTACATCGTGGCCGTTGTTAACGACCAGATCATCTTAAACAGTGAACTCACCTCTCGAACCAAAAGCGTGCTGCAGCGCCTTTTGGACAATAACGCCAATCTAGACCCCAATGCCCTCCCCGATACTCAGCAAATTCAACAACAAATACTCGAACGCATGATCATCGAAACCATTCAACTGGGCATGGGGAAAGAAATGGGGGTTCGCATCAGTGACAACGACCTCAATGACACCTTAAAAAACATCGCCAAAGACCAAAAGCTTTCTCTAGCGGACTTCCGGACCCAACTGATCGCCAGTGGTGAATCCTACACAACCTTCCGAGAACAAATTCGCACCGAAATGATCCTCAACTTAGTACAGCGTAAATTTGTCGGTGCACGCATTCAAATTACCGAGCAAGACATCAAAAACTTTCTGGCCTCCGCTCAAGGCAAACAATTACTTTCTGCCGATTATCGGCTGTCTCATATTTTAATTGCCACCCCTCTGGATCCAAAACCGGATGACATCCAACAAGCCAACAACAAAGCTAAAGAGATTGTCGCCTTACTCAAAGACAACCCTGAACACTTCCACAAACTGGCCGTGACCTTTTCAGCTGGACGTAATGCCTTAAAAGGCGGCGACCTCGGCTGGCGGCCAGGCGGCCAGCTGCCTTCTTTATTTGCAGAGCACGCTGAAAACATGGTCATTGGCGACGTCGTCGGTCCGATCAAAAGCAGCAGTGGTTTTCACATCATTCGCCTGAATAACAAAAGAGGCGGCGCGCTTAAAATTGTCGATCAAACTAAGGCACAACACATCCTAATTAAAAGTAACGCGCTTCGAAATGAAACCGCCAGTCGCAAACTCATTGATACGATTTACAAACGTTTAGTATCCGGCGGTGATTTTGATATGCTCGCCAAAACCTACTCAGACGACATCAGTAATGCCCGCAAAGGCGGTGATTTAGGCTGGGTCAGCCCAGGGAAAATGGTGCCCTCATTTGAAACTGAAATGAGCAACACGCCAGTGAACAGTTTCTCTGCCCCATTTCTGACCGAGTTTGGTTGGCATATTGTCAAAGTCAATGACCGACGCAACCAAGACTTATCCAATGAAAACCGCGACCAGCAAGCGCGGAATTTTATTTACCGACGCAAGTTTGATGAAGAGCTGCAACTCTGGCTGCAAGAAATTCGTCAAGAAGCCTACGTCGACATTCGTCAAAACATCTCAGGCTGAACATGACCGCCCGTATTGCCATCACGCCCGGCGAACCGGCCGGCATTGGCCCAGACCTCATTTGCCAACTGGCGCAACAGCCTAGCCAGTCAGAACGCGTGCTGATTGGAGATCCGCAGCTCATTCAAGCGCGAGCCAAACGGCTGAGCTTACCCATCACGCTGAGCACCGTAGACTGGACACAAGCGGCAAAACCACAAGCCACCGGCGAGCTCTGCATCCAACCGATCAGCTGCGCAACGGTACCCACTCCCGGAGAGCTCAATCCACAAAACAGCCCCTATGTACTGGAAACTCTAAAACAAGCCACACAACTGTGCTTAAACCACGATTGCCAAGCCCTGGTGACAGGTCCCGTGCACAAAGGGGTGATTAACGAAGCCGGCATCGACTTCACAGGTCATACCGAATTTTTGCAGCAACAAACGCAAACCGAACAAGTCGTGATGCTGATGGCCTCGCCACAGTTAAAAGTCGCGCTCACCACCACACACATCCCCCTTGCCAAGGTCTCAACCGCGATCACCTCCCGTTTATTAACCCAAATCATCAACACTTTGCACCAAGGCTTAAACCGCTGGTTTGGCATAAAACAGCCGCACATTGGCGTGTGTGGCCTGAATCCTCATGCAGGGGAAGATGGCCACCTTGGCACCGAAGAAATCACCACGATCATCCCCTGCTTGGAATCACTGAAGGCACAAGATATTCAACTCTCAGGCCCATTCCCTGCTGACACCATTTTTATCGAGCGTTCTCGACAACGGTTTGATGTCATTTTAGCGATGTACCACGATCAGGGTTTAGCGGTGATCAAGCAAATGGCTTTTGATGAAACGGTGAATGTCACCTTAGGTTTGCCCTTTCTGCGCACATCTGTGGATCACGGCACCGCGCTGGATTTAGCCGCCGACTCAGAGAAAGCCCGGCAAGCCAACGTCAGCAGTTTTCAATGCGCCCTTAATTTGGCCGAAACTCTGACGGCCCAACATCATTAAAACGAAACGCTAAAAAGAGCACTCATAAATGGTCAAAGCCAAAAAATCGCTAGGGCAAAATTTTCTAAACGACCCCAGCGTGATCAGCCACATCGTCAAGAGCGTTGGTCCAAAAGCGGAAGATCGCTTGGTCGAAATTGGCCCAGGCCAAGGCGCGTTAACAGAACATCTTGCTGGCAGCTGCCAGCGCCTGGATTTAATCGAACTGGATGATCGCCTCATTCCCCAACTGCAAAAAAAATTCGTTAACAACACCACACGGTTGCATCATCAAGACGTATTAACCATGGATTGGGATCAGCTATACCAAGCTCAAACGCCCTCATCACCTCTTCGTCTGGTCGGTAATCTGCCCTATCAAATTTCATCGCCCTTATTGTTTCAACTGCTCGAACACCGTCAGTTTTTCAAAGACATGCTGTTCATGTTGCAAAAAGAAGTAGTCGATCGCATTGCAGCGCCCTGCAATAGCAAAAACTATGGCCGGCTATCTGTGATGCTGCAAACGTATTTTGATGTTGAGAAAGGCATCGAAATCGAACCCGAGAGTTTTTCACCCGCACCCAAAGTGCACTCGGCTTTGATACAACTCTGGTCCAACGAGCGTGAATTAGACCCCAAAGTATTCCAGGCTTTGCAAGACATCACCCAAAAAGCCTTTCAACAACGTCGCAAAACCGTGCGCAATAGTTTGAAGGAATGGCAAGACCACTTCACACGTTGCGATATCGATCCCAGCGTTAGGGCTCAGAACCTCACTATTGAGCAGTATTATCAACTGGCGTGCTCATCTACGTAAACACTAAGCTCAGCAAGAACGCCAACCCAAACTTGATTTGGGGTCCAGGGGTAGGAAGCGATGAGTTGAGTGAGTGCATGATGTGGCTTAGGAGCACTTACCTTTGGATTCCAGATCAAGTCTGGAATGACGCGAATAAAGCGATGAATGATTAAATCAGGCATAACGGAAAAAAAATAACATGTTATTAGAAGGCCTCGAAACCCTACAAGCGCTGCTCGAGCATGGCACGATGAGCAAAGTCAGCAGCAAGTTGCACATCTCGCCCTCGGCGGTCAGCAAGCGCATCGACAAATTAGAAAGTTCATTAAAACAATCGCTGATCCAACATAAAGGACGACGCGTGGTGCTAACGCCCTACGCGCTCAAACTCCTTAACGAACTCACGCCCGCGTTAAATCAAATCCAAACCACGTTGTCCGAACAACTGGCTGAAACGGACGATGGTGTGATTGAAATCTCTTGTGGCGAAAGTTTGTTAGTTGCGTTCTTAGCACCTGTGTTCAAAAGACTTCTCAAAGAAGACCCCAACTTACGCATCCGCACCTCACACACGCCAGATACCATCGAACAGATTCAATCCGGCAAAGCCTTGCTGGGCATCAATACCGGGATGAGCTCGGATTATCCGGATCTGATTTTCGAACACATCAAAGACGAGTCTTTTTGCTTGTATCCGGTCAATCAAGAAAATCAGATGACTGACGCAAATGAACCCCGTATCCAGCAAATCATTTGCATCGATTTGTCGTTTCCGTCTAATCGACACCTGATCCCAGAGTTAGCTCGCTGTGGTTTGCATCCCATTATGCAAATGGAATCCTACATGGCGATCATCGAGTCAGCCAAGGCAGGACTCGCGGCAGCGCTGATTCCTGAGTGTCTCGCCAAACACTTTGCACTGGATCCCGATCAAATGCAGCAACTCGATATCCAACGACCGTTTTACTTGTGTTACCGAAAAAGCGCGCTGAAACGTCCTCGGTTTCAACGACTGCTCAAAGCCGTCAGGCTCTCATTACAAGGCGGCTAACGTCACATGCATCAGGTACTCACCGTACTGCTGCCAGCCTAATTTAATGGACATCAATAACGTCACCGTCACCAACACCGGCTTCACTAAGCGCTTGCCTTGGTACACCGCTAATCGAGCCCCAAGGCCAGCTCCGAGGATTTGTCCCAGCGCCATAATGCCACCTACCAACCAAACCACATGACCGCCAATAATAAAAATCAACAAAGCCCCCATGTTCGACGCCAAATTCAGCAACTTTGCATTGGCAATGGCTTGCATGGCTGAAAGACCTAATAACACCAGCCCCGCCATGACAAAAAAACTGCCCGTACCTGGGCCAAAAAAACCATCATAAAAACCAATCATCACAGCCGCACTGAGCCCAAATACGCCGTACGACAGTAACTGTGGTCTTGCCACGTCACTGACACTGGGTGAAAACAGAAAATACAAGGTCATCAACAACAGTAAGATGGGTAGGATCAATTGCAAACCCGATGTAGAGACCTGGGTAACGACCAGGGTCCCCAATACCCCGCCGATACACGACATCACGGCCGGCACTCGCATAGTATTGATATTTACCAAGCCTTGACGGTAATACACCGCAAACGCGGTAAAAGACGCACACACCCCTTGAATTTTGTTGGTCGCTAAAGCCGCCACCGGATCATCTAACACCAACAACAGCACCGGAATGGCCAGCAAGCCACCGCCTCCGGCAATCGCATCAACGGCTCCAGCCAACATCGCCACCAAAAACAACCCCAAAACCGTGACCCACTCGATTTCCATACTGTCCCTCTCTGACAATCAAAACTCAACATCATGCAAAGCACGCACAGAGTGTAATCAGTGAAAACCTGTTCCAATAACGAAAACGAGATCAACAATAGATGAATTATTTTCATGAAACCCATTTCCGTAACCGAGCCTTTCGACAAACACACGTTTATCGACATACACGCATTTATCGACATACAATGGCCGACAAAAAATAACCTGTTAAAAAATAGAGTCTATGGCCACATACGCAATTGGTGATGTTCAAGGCTGCTTCGACAGCCTCCAAAAACTGCTCGCAAGCATTCAATTCAATGATCAAGATACGCTGTGGTTTTGCGGGGACATGATCAACCGAGGGCCCGATGACTTAGCCACTCTGAGGTTCATAAAAGGCTTAGGCCTTCAAGCCAAATGCGTTTTGGGCAACCACGACATGCACGCTTTAGCGGTCTACCATGGCGCACGAAAGGCCAAGTCGGGCGATACCTTTGTCGATGTATTTGATGCCGACGACGGCCCTGAGCTGATGCACTGGCTGCAACACCAACCGCTGATGCACCATGACCCAGCACTCAATTTCACCATGGTTCATGCCGGCATCTCACCGCACTGGTCCCTGCCAACCGCAGCCATCCAGGCAAAAGCGTTCGCTAATCAATTACACAGTGACTCACGGCATGCGGATCAAACATCTCAGTTCTTAGCCAGCTTATACGGCAACGAGCCAGCGCACATTGATCAGCTTCAAACAGAAACCGAGCATCATCGTTTTACCTTCAACAGCTTTACCCGCATGCGCATTTTAAAGCCATCGGGAGCCATGGAGTTTCGTTTTAAGGGCTCGATGGCCGACATTCCTGAAGAGCACCACGCTTGGTTTGAGGCCGCGCGCCAAGCCCCTTTCAACAGCAACATTGTCTTCGGGCATTGGTCTGCGCTGGGTGGCTACTACAATCCCCCTTTCTTTTGCATCGATACCGGCTGTGTCTGGGGTGGTCAGCTGACCGCCTTACGACTCGACGATCAAAGCTTGTTTCATATTAATAACTGATAGATTAATAACTGACAAATTAATAACTGATAGCACGATAACGACTGATGCACCTTCAACAGCCGATGTTTACCTAAATCCAGGGCTCACCAAAAAAAGGTTGTTTTTTGCTCGACTCTTTTAACAAACTTTGTTACCATCTGTGACAGTTGAATTACAGATTCCCGTATTTGTTGAACAGTTTGTTCACACAGTAATTAAGTGAGTAATAGTAATTAAGAGCGTAATTTAAGGAAGGCCCCCATGAAATCAACGTTCACCTTTATGTTCTCCCTTTCCCTCATAGTATCTTTTGCACAAACCCCCAATGTGGCTCAAGCCGATCTCGTTATCAGCCCCAACAAAAGCACAATGAACACTAGAGCCCACGCAAATACCCTGAGAGTCACACCGCCCAGCTATTCCAACCATGATCCTTGCAATCATAACAAAGCAGGCACCTGCACCTGGCTTGAAACCATGATTCATGATTATGCATCCAGTGTGCCACAAACAAACTCTCGCCAGGCAGCCCGCACATTACGGCGGTGATCTTCGAAACGCTCCACAGAAGTCGTCGAAGGTAAATTCTGAATCGTCAGTAAGTGAATCGCCGCTCGGTACTCTTTATACGCGTCACTCAATTGCCGAGACCGAGTCTCACTGAGCAAACCAAACTCTATAAACGCGTTTAAAATTTTCAAGGTGCCCACTTCTTTAACCAACTCTGGGTATTTTTGTGCATACAGCAACACGCCGTATTGCACAATAAACTCAATATCTATCAGCCCCCCAGCATCTTGCTTAATATCAAAGATACTCCGTGATGAAGCGCTACCTAAATGCTCCATCATTTTGGCCCGCATATTCACAACCTGAATTTGCAAAATACGCTCGGGTCGAGGCAAACACAAAATCTCTCGCCTGAGCTGATCAAAAGAGCGCTTCAACTCGGGATGCCCCGCCACCCCTCTGGCACGCACCAACGCCTGATGCTCCCAAGTCCAAGCATTATCAAACATATAACGAGAGATATAATGAAACTGGCAGACCAACAAGCCAGACTCGCCGGAAGGCCGCAGTCGGGTATCGACCTCATACAAACGGCCGCCGTGTGTCGTTGTGGTGAGCACATGAATTAAGCGTTGCGCCAATCGAGCATAAAAGACCGGGTTTTCAATGGGCTTAGCGCCCTGGGTCACCAGATCCGAATCCGCTTGATAAGCAAAGACCAAATCCAAATCCGATCCATAACTCATCTCCTTACTGCCCATCTTGCCATAGGCAATCACCAGAATGTGCAACGGGTTCTCTGACGATAAAGACGCCTCTCCCCCCGGCAATCCATGCTTTTGGATCAATTGATTGGCCGAGATATCCAGCGCAGCTTGTAACACCGCTTCAGCCACATGAGTCAAATAATCACTGACCTCGGTGACGTGAAACACCTGCATGATTTCACCAATCGCCGCATGAAAACGATGCACATTTTTAAACTGACGCAAGATCTCCATTTGAGATTCTAAGTCGTCTTCAGGGACTCGAAGTAACGATTGGCGTAACTCTTCGTTCAGATCCTCAGGTGATGGAACCTGAATCAAACGAAAATCATAGAGCAGCTCATCCAATAAGTGCGGAAAACGAGCCAGCTCTTCAGCAATCCAAGGGCTTAAGCGACACAATGTAATGAGCTGCTCAAGCGCATGCGTGCGCTCTATCAACAAGCTGATGTAAGAAGACCGCCTCAGAACGCGTTCTAGAACCAATACAATACGATCTAATATCGTATTGGCTTCGGCATACTCAGACAATTTTGACAGCAACATAGGCATCAGTTGGTCGATTCGTTCCAGGCTGGTGCGCTGCATGGGTTTCGCAAAAGCCACCTCTCGAAACTGCATCAAAATTCGGTGCGCCAATTCCGCATCCGAAAACCCTGAGCCTTCCAACAGCTGATTCACCTGCCCTGCGGCCAGCTCTCCCAACCACCAAGCCTGAAAGAGTTCCAATTTTAGGTCTTGGCTTCCAACCTCATCCTCTTCCGGCTTCACCATTTCAGCAAAGTGCTGTCGCACTGAGTTACGATGCCGCTCTAACACCTGGGCGAATAAATGCCACGAGGAAAACCCCAACACATACGCCAAACGAGCTCGAGACATTTCATCGGTTGGCACCGAGTGCGTTTGGCGGTCATCGAATGCCTGGATCGCGTGTTCGGTTCGCCTCAAAAAAGTGTAGGCCTCTTTCAGCTCCTGAACCACGCTCTCAGGCAGCATGTGCTCAACACTCAATACATTCAGTGCGGACAACAAACTATTGGTTCGCAACTCGACCTTTTGCCCACCTCGAATCAATTGAAAAATTTGCACAATAAATTCAATTTCTCGAATACCGCCGGTGCCGGTTTTGACATTATCAACGTCCCCTTGACGTAACACTTCGCGATTAATGAGCGCTTTCATTTCTCGGATGTCATTGATGACGCCATAATCCACATAGCGACGGTAGACAAAGGCGTTTAAAAACTGAAACAAATACTTTATCTGCTCATAATCGCCCGTTACCGCGCGGGCTTTAATCAATGCATATCGCTCCCAAGGCCGGCCTTGATCCAGATAGTAGTTTTCCAATGCCGCAAAACTGCTGACCAATGCACCGCTGTCACCAAACGGTCGAAGGCGCATATCCACTCGAAATACAAAGCCTTCGGCCTTCACATGACTTAACGAGTGAATCATCCGACGCCCTAGGCGGGTGAAAAATTCGTGATTGCTTAAGGATTTTTTACCCAAGAGTTTTTCGTCCGGAGCGCTGTCAGGTAATGGCTTGTCGTTTAATTGGGTGTCGCCATCCTCAGGGTATGCAAAAATCAAATCCACATCAGAAGACAAGTTGAGCTCATTGGCTCCCAGCTTGCCCATCGCAATGACAACCATTTCTTGAACCTTGCCATCAGCGTCAACCGGGCGGCCATGCAGACCTTCTAAGATGTTCGTGTGATACCGCAAACTCAACTTGATCAACACATTAGCCAAATCACTTAAGTCTTGCATCATGTCGGTTAGTGTCGACAGCCCCAAGCTGTCTCGCCAAATAATACGGACATACGCCCGGTTGCGAAACAGTCGCAACTGATCATCAAAGGCATCATTGGCCATCTCGAGCCATTCACGTTCAGCGACCTGTCGCGCATAGTACAACTTCGACTGTTTGCTCCACAGCTGCCCACCTTCCAGCAATTCCGATATAAACTCGGGGTGATTGAGGAGCTGTTGAGCCACAAAATTACTGGCCGTTAGCACTTTAGGCAGTGCGCTGACCACGGCTTCAGGCCACTGTTGTACATACAGGCCTTGATCACGATCCTCCATGGCCTCCATAAACTGTTGCCAATGGGTTTGCTCGAGAGGATGGAGGAAACTCTGCACGGGTTACCTAACTTATGGGGTTGTTGGGCCTGCGCTAGGGCCTGATGCATTGCCTGGTGTATTGCCTGAGGTATGACCACTTTGACTGGCCTCTGGCATCGAGATCGGCGGCGTCACACGAATGACTTCTTCTAACGTGGTAAAACCTTGGGCGACCTTTTGTGCACCACTGACTCGCAACGGGTGCATACCTTCGGCGTACGCTTGCCGGGTTAACTCTTGTAGAGGCGCTTTATCGGTTACCATGGCTTGCACTGTATCACTGAAGCCCATAATTTCATACACGCCAATTCGTCCCAGATACCCCGTATCTCGACATTCCAAACACCCCTTGGGACGAAATACTCGTTTTGGTAACTGGCTTTTCCAAGGCGCCGTCAGCATCTTCCATATGTGAGGCCCAATACGATCTTCTTGTTTGCAATGCGGGCACAAGGTTCTCACCAAGCGCTGCGCCATAATACCCAACACCGTAGCACTGATCAGATAACTCGGCACGCCCAAATCCAACAAGCGGGTCACGCCAGAAGGCGCATCGTTGGTATGCAATGTCGATATCACCAAATGGCCGGTCAGGGCCGCTTGAATCGCCATCTCGGCGGTTTCCAAATCTCGAATCTCACCCACCATGATGATGTCCGGGTCCTGACGCAACAACGAACGGATACCTGACGCAAACGTCAAATCCACACTGCCTTGAATTTGCACCTGATTAAAACTGGGTTCGACCATTTCAATCGGATCTTCAAGACTGCACACGTTGCTTTCTGGCGTCGCTAATTGTTTTAACGTCGAATACAGGGTCGTGGTCTTACCAGATCCGGTTGGGCCCGTCACCAACACAATGCCGTTTGGTTTATTGGTCATTCCCTGCCATTTTTGATGCTCTTCTCGAGAAAAGCCCAGCTCATTGAACGAGCGCACCAACACGTCCGGGTCAAAAATACGCATCACCATTTTTTCACCAAACGCCGTCGGCAACGTCGACAGTCGTAACTCAACTTCATTGCCTTGAGGCGTTTTGGTTTTCAAGCGACCATCCTGCGGTCGGCGTTTTTCCGCGACATTCATGCGCCCGAGAATTTTAATACGACTGGTCACGGCCGCCATGACCACGGCAGGCAGTGAGTACACGTCATGCAATACGCCGTCGATCCGAAAGCGCACATTGCCCAGTTCACGTCGCGGCTCTAAATGGATGTCACTGGCGCGTTGATCAAAGGCGTACTGCAACAACCAATCCACAATGTTCACAATGTGTTGGTCATTGGCATCGGCGGATTTTAACTGGCCAATTTCAAGCAATTGCTCAAAGTTGGTCACACCTGAAAGATTTTGACCCGCACTCCCGCCGACAGCACCACTGACGGATTTTGCTAAGTTGTAAAACTCAATACGGTACCGATGAATGTCCGCTGGGCTGGCAAACACACGAGTAAAAACTTTGTCTCTTAAGGTTTGAGATAACCCTGTTTCCCAATCGGAGTAAAACGGTTGATCAGTCGCTAGCACCACTTCATCTTGAGTGGCTTCGACACATAAAATAAAGTGGCGCTCGGCGAAAGCATACGACATGGTTTGCGTGACGCTGGCAACATCTATTTTTAAAGGGTCAATATGAAACAGCGGCAAGGACGCCTTTTTAGCCATCCAATCACTCAACACTTCAATCGTTAACTCTTGTTCAGGCTGTAATGCGTTTTTCAATTGGTAGTGCGCCACAATCTGCAGGGCGTGCCACTCCAATTGCTCTTTGGCCCGACCAGCCGAGGTCAACAAATTTGCACTTTCACGATCAATGAGGCCATCTTTAATCAGCTCATCGACAACCCATCGGATATCAACCATCGTACTGCTGGCAAAATTTGATTTAATTCCTGTCATCCTCGACCCACCTGATGTCTTATCAAGACACATCTGCAAAAGCAATTTGCCATCATTTGTATCCGATACACTCATGCGTATTAGAGACCATCATGCTTATTGGAAAGAATAACGCACGACTTCTCTTTGCTTAGTATCTATATCAGTATGGCCTTGATCGAACATTTATCGAGCGACAGAGTCCGATTAAATCCAGATTAAATGCTTAATCACAAACATTGGCTCAAGCACGTCTCAAAAGTATCTCAACAGCCTCCAAGAGGCCTATCACAGCAAGGCTTTCACATCACGGCTTTCAGAGTACTGCCATCAAAGTACTATTATCAAAGTACAGCTACGCCACATCAAAGTACAGCTACGTTACATCAAAGTACTGCTACGCCACTTGCTGAAAATAGCGTAAGGCTTACAAAGGCTTGCAAAGCCTTACGCATCCACCTAATGTTGATCACATGGGAGCACTGGGTCAGACGTCAATTAAAGTACACCAACCATTACATAAAGCCATCTATGATGCCTACACAATGGCAGAAGAGGCGTGCGTGGAAGCCTTGCTTCCCTACCAGACAATCACCCTGGAACAAAAAAAACACATTCGAAAACTGATTACAGCGCAACTCGACAAGATCAAACACCACCGCCCGAACGACAACACTCTGGCTCAGTTGTTTGAGCAGTACCGCTTGGACACCGAAGAAGGGGTCGCCTTGATGTGTCTGGCCGAAGCCTTTATTCGCATACCCGACACAGAAACCGCAGAAGCCCTGATTGAAGACATCAGCCAACGCGGTCAATGGCAACTGAAACAACACAATAACCTACTAAAAAACGCCTCCTCTTTAGGCCTCATGCTCACAGGCAAAGTGTTTAAAACCGCCCCAGACAAACAAACCAATGTGTTCAAACAGGCGTTACGGAAAATGAGCGGCCCCATTGCCTTGAACCTGATCAACCAAGCCATTAACGCACTGGGCAGCCAATTTATTTATGCCTCCGATATAGACAGCGCCTGCAAAAAAGCCCAACAAGACACACAGGTTTCACACATCAGTTTTGATTTGTTAGGCGAAGCCGCTCAAACAACGCAGCAAGCCAAAGCCTATCAAGACGCCTACTTCCAAGCCCTACCCCGTTTGCGGCAACACTTTCATCACCAGCTGAACACCCCTTCCCACGAAAATTCAAGCCAAATCGGCATGCCCAGTCTGTCGATTAAACTCTCATCCTTTACCCCAAGATTTGACCCTCACCAAAAAGGCGCGTTAAAAAAACTGACCTCTGTTGTGACTGATCTTGCGATTTGCGCGCGTGACAATGGGGTGCGGCTGGTGATTGATGCGGAAGAAAGCCATCACCTAGAGCCAACTCTGCATTTATTTAAAACACTCTACAGCCTGCCAGAGTTGAAAAGCTGGCCTGAAGTGGGCCTGGCGGTGCAATCTTATCAAACCCGCGCCTTACCCACCCTAAAATGGCTGACGACCTTAGCCAAGGAAAAACACGCTCGCATTCCCATTCGATTAGTAAAAGGCGCTTATTGGGATGCTGAAATCAAAGCCGCGCAACAATACGGGCTCTCACATTACCCCGTCTTTACTCACAAAGAACACACCGACTTGTCCTATTTGTGCTGTGGCCAATATCTGTTAATGCACCCGAACCAATTTTCACCTTTATTTGCATCACATAATCTTCACACCCTCACCTCTTTGGCCTTCAAAGCCCGCGAACTAAAACACCGTCACCTTGGCTTCCAAAGGCTGCATGGCATGGGAGACACTATTTTTGCGCAACTGCATGAGGATTTTCCAGACATTCCGCAAAGCCTTTATGCGCCTGTCGGAGACCAGCAAGCTCTATTGCCTTATTTGATTCGACGCTTATTAGAAAATGGCGCCAACACCTCTTTTTTAAACCGCTTTCATTGCCCTGAGACGCCTATCGAAGACTTGCTTTCGGACCCTGAGATGGTCGCAACCCCTAAGATCATCGCAAAGAAAAACCCCGGCCCTGATCAGCACATTCCACGCCCCAGTATTCCACGCCCCAGTATGGCTTTAGACGCCTCCCGGAAGCAATCCAGCGCCATCAACTTGTACAACGAATCGGTCCTCACTCAATGCCTTCAGCAGTTACAGCCGTTATATGAAAAATTCCATGCCGGCAACGACCAAGATCAACTGGTCCGAAACCCCGCTACCCTGAAAGCGATTGGATCGCATCATATGACCTCCGCCCAAGACATTACTCAGGCCATAAATACTGCCCATCATTTTTTTCACCACCATTGGAAATACACCACCCCAGAAGAACGCGCTCAACTCCTAGAAAAAGTGGCGTTGATCATCGAAGCCGAAAAACTGGAATTGCTGAGTTTATTAATTCGGGAAGGCGGTAAAACTCTGGTAAATGCCCAGCAAGAGATCCGAGAAGCCATCGATTTTTGTCGTTATTATGCGGCTGAAAGCACTCGATTACAGTCCGCTCCGCACAGCTTACCCAGCTATACCGGTGAACTGAACGAACTGAGTCACCGCCCCTATGGGGTGTTTGTTTGCATCAGTCCATGGAATTTTCCACTGGCCATTCTGGTAGGACAAGTCACGGCCGCCTTAGCAGCGGGCAATTGCGTGATTGCCAAACCCGCCACCTTAGGCGAATTAACCGCTCGCTGTGTTGAAAAAATCTTTATTAAAGCCGGCTTTCCAGAAGGCAGCGTCGCCTTCACACCGTGCCCGTCTCGCATCTTTGCGACGGTCGCCCTGAATCACCCGAAGATTGCCGGCGTTTGCTTTACCGGCTCGACCGCCAGTGGCCACCAAATCAATCACCAGCTCGCGGAACGCACGGGGCCATTCATCCAGTTTATTGCCGAAACGGGTGGCGCCAATGCGATGGTCGTAGACAGCACTGCGCTGATCGAACAAGTGACCCAAGACATCCTGACCTCGGCGTTTGACAGCGCAGGCCAACGGTGTTCGGCGTTGCGCATTTTACTGGTTCAAGAAGAAATTGCCCAACCCATGATAGACAATCTGATAGGTGCCATGGCAACACTTACGGTCGGTAATCCAGAGGATCCTGAAACCGATGTCGGCCCAGTTATCAGCATTAAAGCGAAAGAAAGGCTGCAAGCACACATCAACAAATGTGAAACACACCCGTTAGCCCACACCCTTTACCAAACACCGTTAGCGGAAACCCTAACCCCAGGTCATTTTATCCCACCTACCTTGATTGACATTCAAAGTTTCGACGTCGTCAAAGACGAAGTCTTTGGGCCCGTGTTACACGTCATGCGTTATGACAAAAAAGACTTACCCAAACGCCTCAAGGAGCTCAATAAACTGGGTTTTGGGTTAACCCTGGGGATACACACTCGAATCCAGCAGAAAGCCGAACAAATAGCGAATGCCATTGATGCCGGCAACACCTACATCAATCGCAACATGATAGGCGCCATAGTGGGCGCACAGCCTTTTGGAGGTATTCAGCTTTCGGGTACCGGCAGCAAATCCGGCGGCCCTTACACGCTGCTCAACTTCACCTATCAAAAAACGGTGGCTCGAAACTTGACGGCCATCGGCGGTAATGTCACTCTTTTAACCCATACTGATAAAAATAAACCGGACGTTCAAAACACCACATAACGCTCATGACACTCACTTCCTCGGATCACTTTACACATTGGTTTCGCTCGGTCGCCCCCTATGTGCGCAGCCATCGAGGCAAACGCTGTGTTTTACTGATTCCAGAGACCCTATTCGATCCCAATCAAAAACAAACCCTCACCACCCTGACGCATGACTTAGCGATTCTGCACAGCTTGGGTCTAGAGCTGATCATCACGTTCAGTCTTGCGCCTTTGATTCCGGATTTTGAAACGCCGAGACCGGTCGATATCCATTCGCCCGACCTGACTCATCGGGTGGCCGAACGCAGTACCCAGTTGCAAGCCTTGTTGTCGATGAACTTACCGCATTCGCCCATGCAAGGCGCGCAATTGCAAGTATGCTCAGGCAACTGGGTGACCGCACAACCCTATGGCATTCATCAAGGCATCAATTTTGGCGCCCTCGGCAAGGTGCGTAAAATTGCTCAGGCGCAGATTGATCAGCAGCTCCAACACCAAGCGGTAATACTGATCCCCCCACTCGGCAATGCGCCCACGGGTGAGTGCTTTGGGTTAGCCGCGGGCGATCTGGCCACGCAACTGGCCACGACGTTATCCGCGGACAAATTGATTTTGTTCTCCACGCAAGCGCCCCTGAAACAAACAGACGGTACTTTGATCCGGGACACCCAGCCAGAGCACCTAAACACCGCGCAGTTAACCGAATCCACCCAATCACTAGCCGAAGGGGCCTGTTATGCCGTTACCGCTGGCGTTGATCGATGTCATATCATCGACCCATCGATTAATGGCAGCTTGTTTCAAGAGCTGTTCAGTCGCGAAGGCTCAGGCACATTAATCAGCGCACAAGCCTTTGAGTCGATTCGTGCCGCCCGCAGCAACGACATCACCGATATTATGTCGTTGACTCAACCGTTAGAAGCCAGTGGGGCCATCTTACACCGCTCGCAACAACTGTTGACGGAAGACATCCATCATTTCTATGTCATCGAACGGGACCAAAGCATTATTGCCTGCGCCGCGCTGTACCCGTATCCGGAACAGCAAAAAGCCGAAATTGCCTGCATTGCCGTGGCGGCCGATTACCAAAAAGCTCACCGAGGCGAGCGTTTGCTGGCATACTTGGAAAAACAAGCCCGCCATGAAGGCCTTAAAACGCTGTTCGTTTTAACCACGCAATCCCAACATTGGTTTCAGCAACAAGGCTTTACCACCCATTCAACTGACATCTTGCCCCCTGCTCGTCTCAAGACGTACAAAGACACCAAACGAAATTCGTTGGTATTGACCAAAATGTTATAAGAAACCTGACCTAACACATTGAGCCACTTTCATGTCCTCTAATATGCCCCATACTCTAGAAAACAAACTTAACATCAGTGATCAAGCAGAACTCGCCAAAGCGGAGGAGAAAATCAGTAAAAAAAAGGCAAAGCAGCTGTATGATTCTGGGGACATCAACAGAGTCGAGGTGGGGACGTTCCCTGGCTTAGCTTTTATCCATGGCTATTTATTCGGAGACATCTATCACTTTGCGGGAAAAATCCGCGACGTTAACATCGCCAAAGGTAACTTCCGCTTTGCGCCTTTGATGTATCTCGAACAAGCCCTTGCTCATATTGATCGCATGCCGCAAAGCAACTTTGATCAAATCATAGAAAAATACGTTGAGATGAACATCGCCCACCCCTTTCGTGAAGGCAATGGCCGCGCCACGCGTATTTGGCTGGATTTAATAATCAAACAAGAACTCAAGCAAGCCATTGATTGGAACGCGATAGACAAAGACGAGTACTTTTCAGCGATGGAGCGCAGTGTCGTAAAAGATATTGAGATTAAACACCTGCTGAAACAAGCCCTAACCGACCTCAGCGAGCCTCAATCCAACCAACTCAATGAACGAGCGCTCTTTATGAGAAGCCTGGATGTTAGCTATTATTATGAAGGGTATAACGAATTCAAAACAGAAGATCTGTGATTGCACATCTCATCAAACATTCAAATACGCGGCCAACTCTTTTTCAAATAGCCCTTGATCCAAAACCAGTTTGTTATGTTGCACTTGGATTTTGCCAACGAAGCGGCTGGTAAATAAATCCACTCGTTGCGTCACGCCGCGTTCACCTTGGTGAATAAACGCCTGAAATTTTTTGATATTTTCACTGCCACTTTTTTTACTGTCACTTGCGACACCGTCACTTGCAACACCATCTGAAGCACCTGCGAAAACAACAAGCTGCTTGTTCTCTCGATCATAGTGAATGGATACCCGGTTCTCTTGCTTGCTTAATTCATTATAAATATTCGCAGCCTCATAAAACGACGTAATGCGCGCATGGCTTGCATCATCGAGTCGCATTTCATCCAAGCTCGGTGGGCTGATCGTTGTTTCAGGAATATCATTGATTCGAAAGACCACAACGGTTCGTTTGGCGTGCTCGGGAAACGCCAAAGCCGAGCTTCTCTGATTAACGGATTCAACATAATCCACCCAACTTTTAGTACAAGGCCCGCTGGTTGAATCATCCAGTTGGCGCGTGTTTGGCTGCTGATGGTGCTTGATAGGTTGATTGTACTTAATAGGTTGATAGTGCTTGATAGGCTGATGCTGAATCGGCGCCAGCGCCACCAGCCCGGAATTGCCATGCAACACACACTCACCCTGTGCGTTTTTATGGTTTTGATTGATAAGATACCAAGCCCCTTTTCTGGCTGGCACATGAACCTCTGCGCTGACATCCCCCACGCTGCGATAAGCGCCTTTTTTGGTGTTGGAATCAACATGACCGGTTGCCAACATCAGCATGTCCGTTGGTGCGGTGTTTTGTTCCAAAATTGAAAAGCCCAAATAATCAAAATGCCCACTATCAAGTGGTCTGCCCGCAAATTTATCCTGATGAAAGTAAAGCGGTGCTTTTTCGATTCTAACAGCGGGTTCACCCTCCAAGTTGGGGGGAATTTTAAGGTTGTGTGCATCAGAGGAAAGCAGCACTTCAGTAGAATAGCGACCTTTGGGTAAGTTCTCTGCGATGTCTTGGACCAACGCATCCGTGCTTGCTGATGAAAAGTGCGGGTTATGATGAGGTACCCAGGTGGAAGTGCCATTTATTTGTTTCGGTTGATAAAAATAGACCTTGGACGTGTTACCCCCGTGATCAATGCTAAAAAACACCTTGAACGTAAATTGCTTCGCTTGATCGTGATACCCCTCAACCGTCGGGCTTTCACCAACCGCCTCGAACAAAGACAACAAGGCCGATTGCGAGGCTTGAGACAGAAAGCCGGTCTCCTGATGCCCTGCCGCAACACCGTGTTCGGAAATTTTTTGCAGCCGATCAAAGCGGGTAGACACCCCGTTGTCTCTCATAGCCCTCGGCTGTGACAACAGGATCTTGTTCGCAAAGGGCGTATTACGGTCGACAGGCACCGGTTTCAGCGGCTCCTTTGCTCGTTGTATTAATAAAGATAACGAGGACAATCGCGAAGACGAATGTATTGGAAAAAATTTAAACATTTTGAATCTCGGGTTATTCTGAATCTTAAAATAGAGTGCCGAGTTAGAGTACATAACAAGCATTTGACGGATCAAGACCACCTAAGTAATGTACCCCCTCAGATTTCCATGAAAATAAGAGAAAGGCCATGATCAAACCACACGGATCCGAAAAACTGATACCCCTATTTGTTAATGACGACGCACAACGCTCATCCTTAATGGCAGAAGCCGAGACACTCCCCTCGTTATTAATCAGCTCAGCGGCAGCGGCCAATGCGGTCATGCTAGGCGCCGGTTATTTCACCCCCTTAACGGGCTACATGAATTTAGCCGATGCAAAACAGGTCGCGAAAGAAATGAAAACCACGGACGATGTGTTTTGGCCGGTACCGATCGTCAACGCCGTCCAGAGTGCTGACGGTATTGAAGCCGGTCAGCGCATTGCTTTAAAAGACCCAAACGTTGAAGGCAACCCTGTCATTGCCATTATGGACGTTAGCGCCATCGATCTGGCCAGCGATGATGACATCTCTGAGATGATCGAACACATTTTCGGAACCCTCGACAAAGAGCACCCAGGCGTTGCCGCCTTTAACGCTATGGGCAATGTGTTTTTATCCGGATCGATTCAGGTACTCAACTTTTCGTATTTTGAAAAAGACTTCCCCGACACCTTCCGCACCGCGGTGCAAATTCGTGAAGAAATGGCCCAAAATGGCTGGGAAAAGGTCGTGGCTTTCCAAACCCGCAACCCGATGCACCGAGCCCACGAAGAGCTCTGTCGCATGGCGATGAAAGATTTGAACACCGATGGTGTATTGATTCACATGCTGCTGGGCAAACTCAAGCCCGGCGATATTCCTGCGCACGTACGTGATGCCTCAATTCGCAAAATGGTGGAACTTTATTTCCCACCCAATACCGTGATGATCACGGGTTATGGCTTTGACATGCTCTACGCTGGCCCGCGCGAAGCCGTTCTGCATGCGGTGTTCCGCCAAAACTGTGGTTGTACCCATTTGATTGTGGGTCGCGATCATGCGGGTGTGGGCGACTACTACGGTGCGTTTGATGCGCAAACCATTTTTGACGACCAAGTCCCTGACGATGCACTTGAGATTGAGATTTACCGCGCCGACCATACCGCTTGGTCTAAAAAGTTGAATCGTGTGGTGATGATGCGAGACGCGCCGGATCATTCGAAAGAAGACTTTATCCTGTTATCAGGCACCAAAGTCCGCGAAATGCTCGGCAACGGCATTGCCCCGCCGCCAGAATTTTCCCGACCCGAAGTCGCGCAGATTTTGATGGATTACTACAGCTCAGGTGACGCCTGAGCTGTAGTTGGGAAATACGTAGTAAGGAAGTATGTAGTTGGGAAATAAATACAAAGCGATTAAAAATGTATCATGACTATTAAAGCCCCTAACACCTCTAATCCAAGCACCTTAAGCTCTCAAGCATTTGTTAATGCGTTTTTAGATCGTAAAGATGGGCTTTCTAATGAGCAAGTTTTCAATCGACTGAAAGAGATTGGCAACGCTGATATTCAAGCACTTGCGAAGAAGTTATACAAAAGCAACAACACGGAAAACCTCAGAGCCTTGTATTTGAATGTGTACCTTACCTCGGTTACGGAAGAAGGCACATCAGCTACAACGATTCCAGTTTATGATGAGCCTAATAATTTGAGTCCAGACGCTCAAGTAAAAATAACCCGTCAACAGCGTGAAACAGCCCAAGCAAGTTTTGGGCAGACCACTGAAACTGCAACTCATAAAAGCAAGCCTGATGAATTTAAAGCGCAACGCCCTCCATCACCCACGAGTGTTACACAAACATTAGAAGAGAGCGCCACTTCAAACGACTTAAACGCAAAAAAAATTACTAAAAAAATTATCGATCAAAAAACACATCAAACCACAATCAAGTCATTTTTAACCACAATTGCCCGTGGCTGGGACAGCACCTCTTCACAACAAGAGACATCAGCTTCTGAAACACCTGAACGTAGTGGCACTTCTAATCCTGGGAGCTTTGCATCAACAGCCAATGAAGATCACCTCCCTCTCAATGCTAGTACTGATCAGGTTAATGAAAAACTTAAACCACATGGCCTTCAAAAACTGACTAACTCAGGCAAAGATGGCTTGTGCTTAGTTTACTCTGTGGTGATGGGGGCAACAGGTTTAAACAATCAAGACGCTCATCCTATTGTAGAAAAAATTAAGAACTCTCTTGATCTTGCTAATCAAGAAAATAGTAATTCAAACTGGTTTGCTTTAGATAATGAGATGTTTGTCGGCCAAGTTTTACCTGCCATAGAAAATAATCTGAAACTGGATAAAAAAATTCACCTTGTGGCCATTCAAAATAGTGCTGAAGAATATGGATTTACACTCACAGGACGCTCTTCTAATGATTTCGATCCTAACAATGAAATGGTGGTTTTAGTCCACCAAGGTCGAAATCATTATGATGCGGTTTGGCCTGCAAACTAGCGCTAAAACTTCTGTAGGCACCCATAAAAATGTCCGCTTTGTTGTCCGGATTTCAAAGCAAATAAAGCCATATATATCAGCATGTTAAGGCAATATTTTTTGTAAACTCCCAAATATTTGTCCGGTTTACTGCCCTTATTTGTCCGGTTTACTGCCCTTCCCAATAAATAACAGGGTTTAGGCCAGCCATTGGCCATCAAAAAAAAGCGATCCAGTTCACATAAAGTCAAAGTCAAAACTATACTGAAAAGAGCATGGTTTGATGGCGACTTATTGACTTATTAGCCCTGTATGCCCATCGACCCGCTAACCTTTTGAATTGTTTAGGTGATGATGTATGTCTGTAGTTCGCCTGGTTCAATCACCAGATTTAGAGGCCTGGGTTAAACGCTTAAGCCAAGAAGAGTTGCCTTTATTTGCGCATACGGCCCGCCAAATCGCCGCGCTCTCATCATCCAACAGCAGCTCACTGGCTGACATGAACCAAGCCATTTTGAACGATGGCACCCTCACCGCCCGCGTACTGCGCCTCGCTAATAGCGCCTACCACAACCCTACTGGGGAGCCGATCAAAACCGTGAGTCGGGCGATTGTGGTCCTCGGGTTTGATGCGGTGCGCAACATTGCCCTCTCGATCAAAATCCTCGACACCGCGTTAAACGGTGTTCGCCATGAGCGCGCGATGCAAGAGTTGGTGCGCATGTTCCATGCCGCTTACCAAGCCCGCGAACTGGTGACCTTGCTGGGCGGCTCTTCAGCGACGGAAGAATTATTCATAGCGGCCATGTTGCATCGTTTAGGGCATCTGACATTCTGGTGCTTTCCGTACGGATACGAAGACACTCTCGATTTCGAATACGCACTCCACGCGACCGAGGAAGCGGCCGAGCGATCCGTATTGGGTTTTACGCTCGATCAACTCACTGAGCACATCTCACGTCATTGGGATTTGGATCAGCTGCTGCCGACGTTAGAAGATGAGGATTACAGCGATGAGGAACAAAAGCGCTTGCGTTTAGCCTTAAGGTTGGGTTGTAAAATTGCGAAGGCCAGTGAGGAGGATTGGACCTCAGATGACATGCAAGCGTGTTTTGAAACGCTAAGACAACACACCAAACTGACGCTCCCAGAACTCAAACAATGGGTGTATGGCAACACCCAGCACACGTTGCAAGCCATCGGCAACATGGGGGTAGATCCGTCACAATCCAAACTCACGTTACCGCCGCACTTTAAAAGCCCGATTTCCGATCCTCAGGTCGATCAAGAGAGCCGAGCTGAACAATTTAACATGCAGCTCAGCATCCTGCGGGATGTCGCGCATTTATTAACAGAAGAAGTGAATTTAAATGCCGTTTTGGGCATGGTATTGGAAGGCGTTTATCGGGCGTTGGCGATGGATCGTGTGGTGTTTGCGTGGGTCACGCCGGATGGTCGGCAGTTGGTCGCCAAGTACGTATTGGGTCGGCACCGTCAGCTTTTAATGCAGCGGTTTAAGTTTGAATTGCAGGGTCATCAGGAAAATTTGTTTGGGTATTTGACCACACAACCGCACCCACAATGGATCAATCGTCGACGTCGCTATCAATTGCAAGGCATGATCACGCCGGGTGTGCAAGCCTGTGTCGGGCAGCATGAGTTTTTTGCGATGCCGATTCATGTGCATCGTGAGCCTAAGGGGTTGGTTTATGCGGATCGGTGTGTGCGTGGGGAGTTGTTGCAAGAAGAAGAGTTTAAAATTTTCAGCCATCTGACTGAGCATATTTGTATTGCGTTGAAGATGTTGCACACGTAACGTGTAATAATTAATGTTGTTTCAACCCTTAGCTCTCTTTATCTTGCATCTCTACATACAGATGGACTCGATCAGTTGTCCAACTGGCAATACCGGTCCCAAAAAAGTCATTATCTTCAGTCCAAATAGGACAATCTAATAATAATGCTGTTGCCACAACAGGCCAATCATCAACATCTCTTTGAGCAATTCTTTGTTTCGCTGAGGCTTCATAAAAAAGATATTCTTGCTCATGAATAACGTTTATGACTAACAGTATCTCATCTAATTTTCGATGTTCGGGTAACTCGATACCTCTTCTCTGCAGCAAACCTGGAATGTAGTTTTGCGCTTCAGCAACACATATCGCGGGTGTAAAAAAATCGACTTGTTCGGCAAGATCTTCAAGTAATTGGGGTACTTTTTTCCCCAAGGAGGCTCGAATTAAAATATTCGCATCTAATACTAAAGGTTTTTTTATACTCATTGCTAACGCGCCTTATTACGCAGCGCCTTGAAATCCGCAATGATGTCATCTTCTGAGAGTTCGTGTTTTGCCAAAATAGTATTCATTTCTGCCGCAGCCGACTTAAGAGCAGAAAAGTCTTCTGCCGTTGGATCAATACTAATTGGAATGTAATAGCCAATGGTGCGACCATGATTGGTAATCGCGAGCGTATGCTTTGCTTTTGAAATATTATTCCGAAACTCCCTGACAGGCATTTTTTCGATATTGCTTTCTTGTTGTTGCATCATAAGCACCGCGACCTTGACTGAATACAATGTGCTACAGCGTAGCACAATTTAGAAACAGCTGCCATGCTTGCGCAACACGTGTAAAAATCAGCGTCTCTCGCTGATACAAAGCAAAATCACCCCCCAATCACCTGGATCATGGTCTCGATATCCTGTTTGGGGATTTCATTGCCTTGCAGGTAGACCAGGCGGCTGGGTGGGAATTGCAGGAGGTATTCGGCTTGTTGAATCAAGCTCTCTCGACTGGCGTCCGCCTCGGCGCGGGAGAGTCCTTTAGGGCAGTAATTTTCCAGCACAGATGCAATGTCGACCCCACCCAGCAGCGGATCTGATTCGCCGTGGGCTACGGCCTCGCTGGAGACGAAATAGGCGTAGATGAAGGTCCAGCCTTGGGGGAGTTGTGATTGCAGCTTCTCGGCGGTTTCCCAGGCGATGTCGATGAACAGTAAGCGGCTATCGCAGAGATAGCCGCTGAGGTAGACGTCGACGTTGTGGGTGGTTAAGGCGTCGGTGAGGGGTTGGAGTTTGGGGAGGATGGGTAAGGGGAATTTGAGCACGGGTGGTGGCGACTTTTCTCTTGAGTAGCTTATTAATAGCCTAGCCAATTGAAGACAGTTTGCTAGGCTTCCTTTCTCAAATTTTGTTACCTAAGATCCATTTCGTCATATGATTTGTTTAATTTACAACTTTTTCTAATTTTGGTTCAGGTTCCATTCTTTTGCTTTTTCTGCTGCTTCATTTGCACTTTCTGCAAGTTTTGCTTTTTTATTATTTTCTAGTGCATCTTTTGCTCCTGCATCATTTACTTGTGCATCTTTTGCTTTTGCATCTTTTGCACCTTTTGCACCTTTTGCACCTTTTGCTGCTTCTGGTTCTGCTGGTTCTGCTGGTTCTACGAATGCTGCTAATTTGTAAGCGAGCAAACGAGGACGTTATTCCTCATCATTGATCAGTGCGCTATAAATTACGCCTCAATTCAATAGGAGGAAAGTAATGGCACTATCACCCAGAAGATCAGCGGAACAATGGCGAGAAATCGTTTCACAGTTTG
>CAZECE010000090.1:0-63257 GCA_964510525.1 uncultured Pseudomonadales bacterium
ATCCATTGGATTTGTCTAAGGATGAGTTTAAGGTTGAAGACATTGATGGAGCTATTGTTGTTTGTCAACCTGTGAATACTGGTTTTATTCCTAAAGAAGCAGTAATCACTGGCCGACCAAAAAATCCAAATACTATTTCAACTGAACGGTTACAACCTGTTCGAGAAGAAACTCAGAATAAAAAACCATCGAGAAATTTGGAAGTGCAAAATGCAACCTCTAATACTACATCAAATAAAGAAAAGAGGGATTTTTCAGATCAGGTGATCTCTAGCCTTTATTCTTATGATGAAGAGGTATTCGATGATTTATATCAAAAGTTTAAGCGTTTTGATGCTGTTACTCCTGATCAAGAAAATCAATCGGGATTTGCTTACTTGAAAAAATTAATGAAAGCCGATGTTAAAGCCAAAAATTATAAAAACGTAGCTCGATTAGCCAAAGTTGCTAAAGAACTTGAGGTTCAGCAAAACACTTGTAAGTTTGAGTCTTTTCTAGACTTTAAAGAGCAACTGAAAAATCAATACGTCCAAATATTTTTGGAGGAAAGAGGGTTGGATTACGATGATGAAAATAAAAGTTTTACTCCACGAACTAGCGATTATATACCCATAGCGATTTAAATTTAGGTGTCCGAGGGGGTTAAATAAAAAAGCAAAACCTGGTGTGCTTATAAACATGAAAGGATTTGAATTAATATCAGAACAACTTGCAGAGTTTAAAGAAGCTCACCGAACAGCTAAAAAAATATGGTAACGCAAGCGCTGCATACAAATTAAATGCAACCATCTTGCTTGGCACTGGATGGACTCGTCAGCAAGTTTCGGAAGCACTTTGCCCCTTTGTAAGTGCTCTGAATCCCGGAAATGCAAGCGCGATGAACAGTCCTGAATCTGCTATACCTGGCATGGAAGGACTCTTATAAAAGCTCAATTATCTACTCTTCCTCAGTATAAACCTCATAACGCACCATCTCTAAACTATACGCCGATGTCGCCACATCGTTTTTAATCAGCGTGGTTTTTAGCGTGCCAGAAACCCAAAAGGGTTCGTACAAGACGTCAATCTTAAAGCCCTCAGGGTAAGTGACGTGAATGATTTGGTTAGGGGGTGGGGGTGGTACGTGGATGCAGGCGCCGAAGAAGGGGACTAAGAAAAACTCCGTAATGGTCTGGTCCTCATCGTACTCTAAGGGCACAACGAATCCGGGTAAGCGTATGCGTTTGCCATCCATCTCGGGAATGATCCGTTTTGATACCAAAGCTTGTTGATAGGGATCATTCGGATCGATTGGCTTAGCGCTTTGCATCTCGCTGGCCAGCTCATCTTCGGGAGAGCCGTCTTCAACGTCGGTGATGTAGCTCGGTGGATTGGTCAGCGCATCTAAGTCTTCTTGTGGCATCAGATCCGTCCATTCAATGGTTTTAAACGCCGACTCGGGCAGCGTGTTTTTGACTTGATCGGACGGCCCATCGGACGATTCATTGTCGCACCCAGTTAACGCGAGAGAGAACAGAAAGAAAAGGGCGAGTGGAACAGTCTGTCGGATCATGTGGCTGGATACCTTGTGATGTGGAGGAGCCTGCGTGTAAAATCTTTGTTTATCACTTTTGTCTGCTATGAAATATTGTCCAATGACTATAATTGTCCCATGACTATCATTGTCCCATGACTATAGCGCTATCCAACGTTCACTACCATTACCCTAAACACCGGCAAACTCCCGTGCTGAATATTCCAGAGTGGACAGTGAGTGCCGGTGAACGATTGTTTGTTCATGGACCCTCCGGTTCCGGAAAATCGACGTTACTGAAATGCCTCAGCGGTTTGTTAGCACCCAGTCAGGGCAGCGTTGAAGTATTGGGGCAACGATTGGATCAGCTTTCGAGCCGGCAGAGAGACCGTTTTAGGGGGCAACACATCGGTTATGTGTTCCAACAATTTAATTTGATTCCGTATCTAAATGCCATTGAGAATATCAACTTAGTACGTCAGTTTTCAAAAAAAAGAAAACCGCGTAGCGCTATTGCTGAAATTCACGCGCTGTTATCGGCGCTCAATATCCAAAAGTCGCTATGGCACATGCCGGCACGAGAATTGAGTATTGGCCAACAGCAGCGTATTGCGATCGCGCGAGCGCTGATTAATCAACCTGGGCTGTTGATTTTTGATGAGCCTACTTCCTCTTTAGATCCGGACAACAGTCTCGCGTTTATGTCCTTGTTGATGGATCGACTGGCTAATCAACAGACTCATCAACAAGCTAATCACCAGACCACGCTGATATTCGTCAGTCATGATATGTCTTTAACCCAATACTTTGATCGTGTTGTGGCATTGAAGCAGATCAACACATTAGAGGCCGTTACAAATGTTACTTAGGCTCGGCTGTAAAAGTTTATGGGATCGCAAAGGTTCAGTGCTGTTGTCAATGATAGCGGTTGCGGTAAGCGTTTTTGTGCTGCTGGGTGTTGAGCATTTGCGCCATCAAGTAAAGGCGAATTTTTCAGGTACGGTGTCCGGAGTGGATCTCATTGTTGGCCCTAAAACAGGGCCGTTGAATTTGCTGTTGTATTCGGTGTTTCGTATTGGGAACCCAACCAACAATATTTCTTGGCAAGCGTATGAGCGCCTTTCCGAACACCATCACGTGAAATGGGCGATTCCTCTTTCTCTAGGGGATTCTCACAAAGGGTTTCGAGTTCTGGGTACCAGTACCGATTATTTTACGTTTTTTAGCTATGGCCAGAAGCGTACGTTGCAGTTTGCTCAGGGCCGAGCTTTGAGTGAAACCTTTGATATGGTGTTAGGCGCCGATGTGGCTAAAAAATTAGGGTATCAATTGGGCGAGTCTGTGGTGTTATCTCATGGCGTGGGCCATGTGAGTTTTACGCATCATGAAGATTGGCCTTTTGAGATTGTGGGAGTGCTGGCGCCGACAGGGACGCCAGTGGATCAAACCGTGCATGTGTTATTAGAGGGCATTGAAGCGATTCACGGTGATCACGGTTCACACGAACTCGAACACCATCATGATCATCATGCCCATGAGCACGATTCACATGAGACTGCTCATCATGTGAAAGTTAAGAAAGCACCAATCAGTAGCCTAACCGCCATGTTGCTGGGGTTGGAATCCAAAACATCGGTGTTTCAATTGCAACGAGAGATCAATCAAAACACGGATGAGTCGCTGCTGGCGATTTTACCCGGAATGGCGTTAGCCGAACTCTGGCAAATGATGAGCGTTTTGGAGCGAAGTTTGTTGTTGGTCTCAGTTTTGGTGTTTGCTGCGGCCAGCTTAGGGTTGAGTGCCATGCTGCTGGCGGCTCTTCGAGAGCGACGCCAAGAAATTCAACTGCTGCGCGTGATTGGGGCTTCCCCCAGCTTTTTGTTTGGTTTGATACAGATTGAAGCCGTTTTGGTGACGTTATTGGGCATACTGTTGGGTGTTGCGCTGTTATCAGGTGCTCTGTGGTTTGGGCAAGGGGTTTGGGTGAATCTCTTTGGATTACACCTGAGCCCTAATCTTCTGAATGCGCGCAACGCAGCTTTGTTGGCGTCGTTGTTGGCCGTATCGGGCGTAGTGGCCATTGTGCCGGCGCTCAGTGGTTATCGAAGCGCAAAACGTACCGCCATTTAAGTTTTATTACTCTTTTTCTTACTCTAAGGTCTTCATGACATTAGGTTTTTTAAGGGGGGTTTTTAAGGGGGAGGTAAAGCCGTCGGTTTTCGCTGTGGCGGTCTAAGATAAAGTTGCTATACACGGTATTCACCACTAAACTTCTGTTTTTATAGTTAAATCAGTAATGGCAAAGGGGAACTGTTCAGTGAAAATGCCTAACTTAACGCAACTTAATGCTTTAAAAGCAGCTTTAGGACTTGGAGTCGTCATTAATCTACCGGTTTATGCGGCAGATTCTGTAACAGAAGCTGTGGCGCAAGGTAAGGCCTCGGTTAATGTGCGTCTGCGTTATGAAGCGGTCGAAGACGACAATGCCGCGACAAAAGACGCCGAAGTTGCCACCTTAAGAACACGTTTGGGCTATTCTACTGGGGAATTTCAAGGATTTTCGGGCCATATTTCGTTTGAAGATGTGCGTCATGTGTTGGGAATTGAAGATTACTCGCTGGGCGTGACTGGATTTAAATCAGGCGAGTTCTCTACCATTGCCGACCCTGAAGTGACGGAATTGGATACGGGCTATCTGCAGTACACTCAGGATACGTTCAAAGCCCGCGTGGGGGCTCAAGTCATTGCTTTGGATAACCACCGCTTCATTGGTCATGTTGGCTGGCGTCAAGATCGTCAAACGTTTGATGCCGTGATGTTGCAGCAAACCTTGCAAGACAACATTTCGTTATCGTATTACTACATTGATCAACGTCGCAGAATCTTTGCTGAAGCTGCGGATCAAGATTCCAAAGACCACTTGTTTCATATTAAGGCCCCAGTAGGCCCTGGAGATCTAGTTGCCTACGCCTATCTTCTTGAGTTGGATAACGGCACTAATAACGCGCTCGATACGTATGGCGTACGTTATAAAGGTAAGATGGACGGTGCTGAGATGACTTACCTCTATACGGCCGAATTTGCGACCCAAACCAATGAATTAGGGACAACTGAAAACGATGCCGATTATTTGTTTTTAGAGGGTGGAGTGAAGGTCGCTGATTACACCTTTAAAGCTGGTTATGAATCCTTGGGGTCGGATAAAGGAAACTATGGCTTCAGTACGCCTTTATCCACTTTGCATAAGTTTAATGGCTGGGCTGATCTCTTTTTAGCGACGCCCGCACAAGGTTTAACGGATTTTTACCTCAGTGCTGGCACCAAACTGGGGTCTGGCAACGCGACCGTCATTTATCATACATTTGAGGCGGATGATGCAACCGCAACCGTGGATGATTTGGGCAGCGAGATTAACCTTTTGTACACCCACAAATTTAATAAACACTATTCTGCCGGCGCTAAGTATGCGGCTTATTCGGCGGATGCCACCAGTGGTGGTCGAGTTGATACCGATCGAATTTGGTTTTGGGTAAGTGCTAATATTTAACGTATGCCGTTAATCAGAAGCGCTTTGCTACAAAGCGCTTCAATGGAGATACTCGACGTCTCTTGAATGAGTTTACAAACAAATGAGGGTTAATAATATGCGTTCTGGTCATTTGGGTTTTAAAGCAATGCTCACGGCGTTTATGGGCTTGATGCTCACAGTGGGGCAAGTGGTTTCAGTTCAGGCTGAAATTTCTTCTGATCAGTATGCAACGGTATTGAATTTATCTGGTAAGCAACGAATGCTGACTCAAAAAATGAGTAAAGAGGCGTTATTGGTGGCTTTGGAGATTGATACCGATGCCAGTGCGTCTTCTTTGCAGCAAACCGTTGCACTGTTTGATAAAACCCTGAAAGGCTTACGTTCAGGTGATGCGGGTTTGGGATTGCCTGCAACGGATGAACCCAGAATCGTCAGGCAGCTGGGTAAAATTGATGAGTTATGGGCCGGGGTTAAACCGGTTTTTGATACCATTAGCCAGTCTAAAACGGCGAGTGCTGATCAAATTGGTGAAATTGCCTCGCAAAATTTGCCTTTATTGAAAGCCATGAACAAAGCGGTTTTGATGTATGAAAAAGCAGCCAGAAGTGGTTCTATGGCGGCCAATGAGGGGTTAGCAACCTCGATAAATTTGGCGGGTAAGCAGCGCATGCTGACTCAAAAAATGAGTAAGGAGTTTTTGTTAATCGCGTATGGGCATCAAGCGGAAGACAATAAATTAAATTTGCTTGAAAGCTATTCGCTGTTTGACCGTACTTTGACGGGCTTGGAAGCAGGGGATGAGGTATTGGGCTTGCCAGGCACTCAAGACGCGGCCATCTTATCGCAATTAAAAGTGGTGAAAGAATTGTGGCAACCTTTTAAGTTGTTAGTAAAAGCAGCCGCTGAAAGTGGTGAAATGGATGATGCCGATAAAGATGCCTTAGCCGATTCAAACCTCCCCTTACTTAAAGAGATGAATAAAGCAGTGAAACTGTTTGAACAAAAAGGGTGATTCTTTTAAATCTGCTTGGATTGAAAGTTTTCTCTTATTTAAAAAAGGGGAGATTAAGAGCTTGCTCTGGAGTGATTCGATGCGGGGGAGAACGTTCTAAAAGTTTAGCGATGACCTCATCGAGGTTTTTTCCTTGTAGCTGCGATGTTTCTTCGACCCCTTCGCAGATTTCCTTCTTGTTAAACCTAAGGTGGATTTTTTTATTATTAATGGTTAAGTGATGGGCTTTTATTAAGTGCGGATAGAGGCCTAGTTTTAAGGTTAGCAACGTTAAGCCCAGAGAAAAAGAGTCGTGCCTATCAGATTGGTAAAATCTTGTATTTACCTCTGGAGGACAAAAAGCAAGAGTCCCGCCTTTAATTTTTTTTAGCATCGAGCCGCTAAGGCCATAATCTATAATATAAGTTCGCTTAGAGGCTGAACTGTGAGTGAAGTTAGCAGGCTTTATATCATGATGATAAATTTTTTTTTGGTGAAGTTCAGAGACTGCTTTGGTTAGATGCTGTGCCAATAGATTCAGTTTTTGTTCGGCTTCTTGAGGTTTTACTCGTTTGATTTTATTAAGTTTTGTGGTTATGTCCTTACCACTGAGTGGACCACCAAAGTCCATGGCTATATAGGTTTTTTCGTTTGTGTGGGCATGGCCTCGCATGGTAATGAGATGTGAACCACCCCCCACTCGCTTAAACTCTTTGATTTCATCTTTGGCTGCACGGCGGGATTTAATCTCCTTTATAGCAATCACATCCATTTGTTCAAGGTCGATACCATATGTGACTGTACCATAGCTGCCTTCTCCGAGAATTCGCTTTTGTCGAGCATCCGAAAATTGTTTTTGAATAAAATTCATTTGCTCATTAGTGGGGGTTTTGATTAATGCAAATATCTTATCAGGGTTAGCATCGCTTCGAATATGAGTTGCGAGCATTCTTGGCTGTGTCGTATGTTTGTATGCTTTAAATTTATTTCTGTCATAACCTTGAGCGTTATTTATTTCATCAATGATGAGTTTTTGGAGGTGCTCGGGTCTTAATAGATCAGGATAAGAGGTTTCGGTTTTTATTAGTTGGTTTACGAGGGAGTGTAGTTGTGGTTTTAAATGTTGCCAGGAAATATCTTTCAGAAAGCCCAAGTACTGAATTTCAAGTATATAGTTGTAGATGACAGGTTTTACGTTATCACATAATATTTGGTCGTGTAGCTCCATCGCTGCATGGATGGCTTCCCAGGTGTAATTGCCGATCTCTTCTGGATTATCATCGAATTTAACGTTATTAAATAAATATTGAGTTAAAACGCAAAAGGTTTCTGTTGGCTCTACGGATTTATAATTGAGGTGTGCCGTGTAAACTGAAAGCCAATTACAGATCGCCTTTTTTAAAGGCATTGAAATACTACCTGGGTCGATGTTTGAAAGCCCTATTAAATAGTTGGTTTTTAAAGAAATTTCTTGCTCTTCAATAAATGTTGATTTGAGTGGTTTCGGTAGTAGCGAATGGAATGCATTATTATGTTTTGGGTTCAAAACCATGAGCCATTTTAGATCAATGGCTTTAATTTGGCCGTTTGCATCCGGCTTATTTGGAAGCGTTTCGGGCTTGTGTAAATTAATTTCATTTGTTTCGCGTCTTATTTGAGAGACGTCGTGATGCACATGATCTAATTTCATTGATAAAAAAATGGATAAGTTTATTGGTTTTTTGCGTATTATTCGAACAGTGTTTAATTCTTATTTATTACTTGGATACGACCAATTACTGTTAATTATGCATTGGGTAGTTTAAAAAACAAACTCTTGTTTGGTATTTTCTTGAATAATGTAGGTTTAGAGGTGTTTTTTCTATGGTTGTGTTTGTATTCTAGGCGACCGTTGATGAATTAAATGTACGTTTAATAGAATAATAAGAGAGAAGTTGTCATGTATCAGCTGTATCAATCACTTCAACCTAGAAGTTTGTCGGACTTACCTTCTGTTGAATTAACGCATACTGAAGAGGTTGTTGCTCGTGATAGGCGCTCAGATCCATCAGAAGGGATAATCGTCAGGAATTTACTTCGAAATATTCAAACCGAACTTGGAGAAACGCCGCGATTGGCGAGAGCCGGGGGAGGTTCTTGTTTAACACCTTCAATGAGCCGAGCTATTCATAATGTCAATAAGGGGGTGGCGACTCTCTCAAGTTTGACGGCAGTGATAGGAATGAGTGGCGTTTTTATAAATTATGCAGAGTATGATCCAGATAGCGCTGCTTTAGAGCAGGATGAAATAAAGCAGTCACTATACGCATTTGCCTATACGGCATGGATTGGAGTCGGTATCACGGTCTTATCCCTGTGCATCATGCGGATTTTTAACAGTCGCTTGTTTGTTCCTGAAAGCCAAAATACGCATCATGTTAAAAATATTAGTGTGTTTGCAAAATATTTCTTGGCCTTAAAAGCAACTGTGGATAATCAACAATTAGAAATTGCAGAGTCTCATTCTGTTGCGGAGCACTTGATTAATGTGTTTGATGAGTTGATTTCGTGTTCACCCAACTTTAAGGCTGAAATGCTTTTTACTTGGCTTTCTGGTACCACTGAAAATGGTCGAAACAATCCAATGACTTTGCAATCAGATGATCAAAAAATTGCGGAAATTAAGAAAAAAATAACGGATTCTGTTAATACAATGTTAGAAAACGATGCTCCTCCTTTGGATTATCCTCGTAATTTTAAAACCTCGGATGTTTTAAAGTATATGTGGACCTTTATCGAACACCTTGAAGTAGATATGGAGGCTCAAGAGTTAGGTCAAGGAGATTCTTTTAAAAGTACGTTAATCGTGAATTTAATGAAACACTTATATGCGGCGAATGGGTATTGCAGTAACCGTCTGGCTTCTGAAGTCATGACGGGTTTTAGTGAGGGGCTTAGATATTTGAATCTCGATTTTGGTCTTAGTAACGTAGAAAGTAGTGAGCGGCTTTCTGCAACGGATTTCAATGAGCATCAACCGAGATACTTTAAAAGGCTGTTGGTTGGTCTGTTAATTGAACACGCAATCAAGGATCGTTTATTACAAATAAAAAGTAATTCGCCATCTAAAGATCAATACAAAGAGCAGGCGACGCGTTTTATTAAAGAGCGATTTCTTTCTCGAGTAGAAGCCTCTTTTCCAAGCGATTACCCACAGGTTTGGAGAGGTAATCCTGCATTTCTGAACCAAGTAAATGAGTTGTGGCCTGATGAGTTTTTTGCTTATTTCATTGATCAGTCGATACAGGATGCGCTTGAAGATTCAGGCCACTTGGCGTCCTCTTCTGAGTTTGGGGCAAACAGTGTTTATAGTTTTACGCAGTAGAGCAAGCTACTGTTATCAAGCTACCTGTAACATCAACTCATTCTTGTTATACAGGCCGCTGTATTGCTGCTTTTAAGGGGGGGAAACTCAGGCTATTGTGCCCAAATACTAAAGAGATCAACAGAGGGTTGGCCGGGTAATTGGCAGGGTTTGACTATCTTAAATTGATCTTGATTGGCATCGCGTTCCAGAGCACCTAGATAAGGTTTTTGATTGGGATCAAACAGAGCTTTGATCTTTGGGGTGACTTGGTTTGGAATGCGCTCTGTGACAATGGCGACTTCTTTATTGGCCAGTTGAACAAAGGTGCCTGGTGGGTAAATGCCAAGTAAACGGATAAACGTTTGATTGAGTTGGGCGGGTCGCTCATTGTCTTGTTTATGAATCATTTGCAAGACGTCTTTTGGCAACTTGGGTTCTCGATAGCTGCGTTCCTCTATCATTGAGGTATAAAACTCGCAAAGGCCGATGATCATGGCTTCTTGTAACACCTGCTCTTGGCTCAACTGTTTTGGATACCCTTTGCCATCTAAACGCTCATGATGCTGCAAAACGATATCCAGCCAATGCTGATTGGAAACACCGTTCTTTTCTAATAATTCAGCGCTTAAAATGGGGTGTTGCTGGATTTTCTGAAACTGTTCATCTGACAGCTTATTGGCATTGATGTTAAGCAGTACCTGCATGTCCAGAAAACTAAAATTAGCCGTTAATGTGGCTTGAATGAGGGTGTGAGTGCGTTCAGTGGAATAGCCTAGGCGCTCTGCAGCCAGTGTAGCGAGGATGGCACCATCGATGCTTTGCTTTAGAGGAGATTGGGATTTTACCAAATGAATGGCCGCTAAAGCGGTATCCTGCTCGGCGTGTATGGCTTTTTGTAATGGCGCAATCACAGCATCTAACTGCTCAACAGCATCTAGACGGCCATTTTTAAAGGCGCTGAATACATCCGATAGCAATAGGATGGCATTGGGTATTAAATCGAATAAAGTCATATGAATACATTATATATCCATCGTTGAAGAAGATGCTTCTCTGTATTCCATACTTTTACGTGCTTGGCGAATAATGTTGAGGTCTGTCGTATTATGTCGAATGTGTTCGCTCAAATAACGTCGAAAGCGTTTGCCACCCGGGCAGCCTTTATAAAGTCCATATAAAGGTAAAGAGAGAGCTTTTACTTGATTGCTGCGGTGTTTATTGGCATTGAGATAACGTTCGCAGTAATCAAGGTAGCGTTCTAATACGTCATCACGACTTAATGCGGCTTCTTGCTCATTAAAAAGTTGTTGGTCGACCGCGGAAAAGACGTAAGGGGTGTGATAGCAAGCGCGTCCAACCATAACGCCATCCAGTGTTTCGAGTGGGCTATTCAGCTTTTCAAGGGTATCCAAACCACCATTTAAAATAATCTTCAGCTGAGGGTGCTCGCTTTTTAGTTGGTATACCCGCTCGTAGTTTAAAGGGGGAACACTGCGGTTTTCTTTCGGGCTAAGCCCTTTAAGCCAGGCAATGCGCGCATGAACAATAAAGGTATCGCATCCCGCTTGCATGAGTTGTTGCACGAACCGACTCAAGAACTCGTAAGAATCGTTACGATCAATGCCAATTCTGGTTTTGATCGTGGTGGGTAATTGAGTTGTGTTGCGGATAGCCTCAAAGCACTGTGCTACCAATTTGGGTTCTGCCATCAAGCAGGCGCCAAAAGCGCCTTTTTGTACCCGTTCGCTCGGGCAGCCAATATTAAGGTTGATCTCATCATAGCCATAATCGGCTACGATGCTAGCCGCTTCGGCCATTTCTGTTGGGTTACTGCCGCCCAGTTGGCAAGCAACAGGGTGCTCGGTTTGATCAAAGCCAAGCAATCGCTCTCGATCACCGTGGAGAATGGCGGGTGCCGTGAGCATTTCCGTGTACAGCCTGGCATGTTTCGATATCAGCCTAAAAAAGTACCGAAAATGCCGATCGGTCCAATCTAGCATGGGCGCCACACAGAATCGGTGGCTGCTAGCATTATTGTTATTATTTGTCATGGGTTGCTAGGAGCAGTTTAACGTTACAAAAACAAATCGGGCATCAATTCATTTTCGGGCAATTCGGGGTCCACCTGATACTTCTTCAAATCACCGCCTTCATATTCCTTAATAATGTTTTCATCAATGAAAAAGTTGCCGGTGTTTTCATTGTTGCTGGAGGCAAGGTTTAAGATATGGCTAGCAGCGTCCGCGACAATCTCGGGTGTGCGGCTTTTTTGGATCATGCCATCGCCACCCAGTAAGTTCTGTACGGCTGCCGTTGAAATCGTGGTTTTGGGCCACAGCGCATTAACGGCAATTTTGTGAGGTTTGAAATCCTCGGCCATGCCCAACACGCACATGCTCATGCCGTATTTCGCCATGGTATACGCCACGTGAGGGCCGAACCAGCGAGGGTTCATATCCAGCGGTGGCGACAGCATTAAAATGTGGGCATTGTCACTTTTCTTTAAATACGGCAAACAGGCTTGGCTGGAAACAAAGGTACCGCGTGCGTTGACTTGCATCATCAAGTCATAGCGCTTTAACGGAGTGTGCTCGGTATTGGTGAGCTGAATGGCGCTGGCGTTGTTAATCAAAATATCGATGCCACCAAAGTGCTCGGCCGCTTTGGCCACTGCGGCTTGAACGGCATCGCCATCGCGAATGTCCAGAAGTAAGGGCAGCGCTTTGCCGCCGGCTTTTTCCATGTCCTCTGCGGCGGTATAGATGGTGCCGGGTAATTTCGGGTGCGGCTCAGCGGTCTTAGCGGCAATCACGATGTTCGCGCCAAGTGAGGCGAGTTTGAGTCCGATTGCGTGGCCAATACCTCGGCTGCCGCCGGTGATGAAAACCGTTTTATTTGTAAAATCCATAATGCGACTCCTCAATCCTCAGTGGTACGACGGTGATGAATAATAAGTGAGTGGGTGATTACTTTATTGGGTGTGTGTCGGGGGTAGTCAGTTCATTTGTGTCTTCTGATCCAAAGGGTTTAAACAGAATAATGAGCTGCGGCAAGAGCGTCAGGGCTGCGATCAGGGCAATCAGCATGGCCAAGCTGGTCAGTAGGCCAAAATAGATCGTAGGCTTGAAGTTGGAGAGCGCTAAAATCGAAAAGCCAAACGTGATGGTGATCGACGTGTAATACATGGCGCTGCCAATGGTGCGATGGCTGCGTTTCATCGTAGGCATGTATCGCCGGTCCTGTTTGAACTCGGATTTAAAGCGGTACAAGTAATGAATGGTATCGTCTACGGCAATGCCGACCGTAATCGCTGCAATCGTTATCGTCATCATATCCAGTGGAATGCCTAAAATACCCATCAAGCCTAGAACCACAGCCGCAGCCAGTAAGTTGGGCATAATGCCGATCAAGGCCAGCTCGATTGAGCGGAACAACAGTAAAAACATAAACAAAATACTGATGAATACCACGCCGATGGTGGCAATCTGAGAACGAAACAAACTTTGCAGCATGTTGTTGTACAGCACTACCATGCTGGTAAATTTGACGTCATTTGGGTTGAAGTTCATTTCATTGATCATGAAGTGGCGAATCTTGTCGAGCATGGCCTGGCGTTTGAGATCGCTGCCCGATTCTTTTACACGCAATGTTAATCTGAGTTGCCCTGACTCTTCATTCACAAAGGGAGTGAGCAGGAGGCCGCGTAAGGAGTCGGGGAACATGGTGTCAACAAAGGCCAACTCTAGCGCATCCAAAGGGCTGCCTTTGATGCCTTCAACCAGCTCCAGTGTGGTTTGCAAACTCATCACCTTCCCTGTTTCAGGCAGGCTGTCTAAATATTCGTGCAACTGTTTAATTTGATCGACGCGCTCTAAGGTAAACAACGTCGAGTCGGCGTATACGTCGTCAAAACAGCTGTCATCAAGAAAGCAGTCTTCGTCCTCGCTGGCTTCGGTTTCTACAGAAGCTTGTTTGCTCGCGTCGGTTTTGATGATGATGTCGAGAGGGGTGGTGCCGCCCAAATTGTTATCAATCAGAGACATGCCTTGATAGATTTCTGTATCGGATTTGAAATAGTCAATAAAACGATTTTCAACGCTGAGCTGGCTGATGCCCCAAGCGCACAACCCTGCCAAGGCAATGGCAAATAAAATTAAGAAATTACCCGTTCGTTCGGTAAAGTTTGCAAAGGCGCCACTGACACTCAGTTGTGATTCGTTTGTTTGTTTCGTTTGATCTTGAGCAGAACTTAGGTTCTTTTCAGTAAGCCAACTTTTGGGGATGAGGCAGAGCAGGCTCGGAAATACCAAAAAAGCCACCGCAAATGCGGTGCAAAGCCCTATCGTCATCATGGTGCCAAAATCAATCACGGGGCGTATTCCGCTGACAAACAGCGAGCCAAAAGCGACAATGGTCGTGAGTACAGTGTACAGGCAGGGTTTGAACATTTTGGCAATGGTTTGCTGAGCCAGCTCTTTTTGAGGGGCATTCGGTGTGAGTCGAGCCAGTTCTCGGTAACGCACAATCAAATGAATGATCATCGACATGGTGATGATTAACAGCAGAGAAATGAAATTAGAGGAAATGACCGTGACAGGGAATTTCTGCCAGCCCAGGTAGCCCAGCATAATCAAGCAGGTCAGCACGCAGCAAAACAATGGAGTGACCACCCAGGCAAAGCGACGAAAAATAACAGCCAATGTTAAGGCTAAAAAGGCCACAACCCCGGCACCAAAAATTTTCAAATCGTTGCTGATGTATTGCAGCATATCCACCACAATCATCGGGATACCACCTAAAAATAGGGTATTGTTGGTTTTGAAAGGCTCCATGGTTTGACGAATATCGTCAATGGCAGCGCGATTCTCGCTGATATTGAGTTGATTGAGTTGCTTGATTTGAGTGTTGAGGTCTTTTAGGGCTTGGGTTTCCGTCTCATTCAGTGCCCGCTCATTGCGAATTTTCCGAAAGCCTTCGCGTTTTTGAATGGCGTTACTATAGGCAGGGTCGGTCTTTAAAATGATTTGAATGGCGGAGGTCTTGCCATCTTGGCTGATCAGCAAGTCTTTATAGAGTGCGTTTTCGGTGAGGGCTTTGCGGGCCTTGCGCTGCTCTTCAGGCGAGAGTGGAATGCCTTTATCTTCGATCGTGGTGAGGTGATTGCCGACTTCGGTGAGGGTAATGTCGGGGTTATTGAGCAGCGGCACATCCAAGATCGAGCGAACGGCCGTGACTCGGGGAATAGTGAGAAGTTGTTTTTTTAAGTCAGCCAATTGCGTCAAGCTGGTGTCGCTGAACATGGGCGCGGCAGGGTGCCAGGCGATGACCAAAAAATCATCGGAAGAAGGGAAGTGTTGTCTGGCTTCTCGATAGTAGGCAACGTCCTGGTCGTTTTCCAGTGTAAGGGAATCAGCCGAAGCATCCAGCTCAAAATCTGGAATAAAGCGGACAATGCTGGCGATTAACAGCAATAATGTGATCAATGTGATACCTGGGGATTTGAAGATCAGGTATTGGTAGATGTTAATGGCTTTGTTGAAACAACGATTGGTCAGGGATGAGCAAGCTTGAGGAATAGGCATGGTGATTCTTTAATCGTAAAAAGATCACCCATTATCCGGATAAGCGTAAATCAGTGCAAGGTGTTCGTGGGAATTCAAATACTCCCACTTCAATTCAAATACTCCCCACTTCAATTAAAGTCGGGGTTGTGCGCTGACTTTCGATGTTATTCGTATCAACGGCGCTGACGCTGACATAATAACGGCCTGCTAATAAGTCATCGATGACTTGGTTGCTAGGGCTGGTGACTGTTTTGAGTAAGGTTAGGTCGTTTTCAGATTCGCCAAGATAAATTTTATATTCTTGAATCTCCTCGGCTGGCAATGGGCTGTCGTCTTCGCGAAGCGTGGGGGCATCCCAATTTAACGTCAGATTAAAGGTAGTGGGCAATGCAACTACGCTGACCGTGATATTAGCTGATGTGACCTCGTTGATTTCGTTACTGACGCGGACGCTGTAGTTACCGCCCTGCGATGGGGTGATGCTGCTGAGGGTGAGTTGATTCGCTGTAGCGCCAGAGATTGGCTGTCCTTCTAATAACCATTGAAAGGCAATAGGGCCCGTACCCGTGACGGAAACACTCAAAGTAACGTTATCGCCTTCGGTCACGGCCTGATTGCCCGTGATGCCGGTGATACTGACGGGGTCAATCGTGGGTAATGGAATAACGCTGACGGTTATGTTGTTTGAAATCACTTGGTTTAAGTTGTTGCTGACTTGAACGCTGTAATTACCGGCTTGCAACAAGGTTACGTTGGTGAGCGACAGTTGACTGCTGGTAGCGCCAGAGATGGGAGAGCCTTCGAACAACCATTGGTAAGCAATGGGATCTGTGCCGCTGGCACTGACTGAGAGGCTGAGGTTTCCGCCTTCTCCAACTGTTTGATCTCCGCTGAGGCTGGTAATGGCTACGGGGTCTTCTTCTGGTTCTATGACGGTGATGGTTAAAATGAAGGGGTTCGACAGCACCGTGCTGCCATTTTTAGTAATTGCGACTCGGTATTCCCCGCTATCGTCTGCAGTGAGCTTGGTTAATGTGATGCTGGCATCTGTTGCACCTGGAATGTTTTGGCCGTTAAAAGTCCATTGATAAGCGAGGCTGGTGTTTTTATGTTTGCCTTTTTCGGTTTGGGCAACTTTTAACGTAACCCGTCCTCCTTCCGTGATTTTGCCTTTCGAGGTGATTTCAGCGCCGTCATTGGTGAAGGTGTTTGAGGTATCTTCGCTGGTCATCAGTGCGCTGACCATGAAATCCGAAGTCAGCATCGTAAAGCTGGTGTCACTGTCTGTGGTTTCAGATACGGTTTCTGTGTTATTAACCGTTGTGGTGTCGTTGGAATTGGTGAGCTCTCTTTCTGTAAAGTTTATGATGGCGTCCGCTTCATTTTCTGTGCCGTCCCCGCCGCCACAACCGTATAAACCGAGCATCATGAACCCCATGATCAGCATTTTGTTTTTCAGTCTAGGGAAGTGATGCGTGCGTTCGGTGAATTTTTTATTACTGCTATTTTGGTTTTTGCTGTTATTAAGTTTGATGTGGTTTCGTTTCACGGTCTTAATCCCTTACTGCTCAAATAGGTTTCAGTAAGTATTAATGGATTAATCCGTTGTTGTCTTAGAGATTTTTAAACGAGAAAAAAAACTGCGAGCGAGTTTAAAAATGCATTGTGATCTTGCTCACAAAAAAGGCCGACAAAATTGTCGGCCCGGGTGATGAGTGAAGCGCTTAATAAATTGTTTAGGTGATTTCTAATTTTTTTGGCACTTTCTTATCAGGCGTGGCTTTGGGGATGTTTAACGTTAACACGCCATTTTTAAACCCTGCTGTGGCATCGCTTTCGGCTAAGTTAGCACCTAGATCAAAACGTCTGAGGTATTTGCCATAACGTCGCTCACGACGAAGTACATGGCCATCCTCTTTATCTTTTTGCTCTTCTTCGGCCGAAGTCTCTGCTTCTATCGTGACAATGCCGTCATCGAGGCTGACATGGACTTGGTCTTTTTCAAGGCCGGGCAGGTCGGCTTTGATTTCAAACCCGCTTTTGCTCTCATGGACATCCACTTTTGGCGACATAAAGTCACTTTGAATATCGGTGACCGCTTTCATCGGGACAAAAAAATTACTGAAGATATCATCTAAATTGCCAAAAGGGTCGAGGGTTCTTGGGGCTTTGGTTCGGTGTTTGATTAAACTCATCTCATTCTCCTTGATTGAATCGCGAGTATGTTGTTTTGTTTCTCTGACCAGTTGCTCGCGTCGGTTATGACCGTCGCTTAATAAGAAATATAAGGGCGAGGCAGGGTGTTTTTGATACGTAGAGTTACGGAGTTGGGATACGCAATTGTGGCAGTTGCATCGTAATGCAATGCAAACTGCCACCTTGTTCTATCAACGGGCGGCAATTGAGACCAATGACTTGGTGTTGAGGGAATACGCCTGCAAGTACCTCAAGTGCTTTCACATCTTCCGGAACCTGATATTGCGGTACGATGATTTGCTGTTGGCCAATCAGAAAATTAGCGTAAGTGGCTGGCAGTCGTTGCGTTTGTGTTGCTGCATCATAACAAGGTGATGGCCAAGGCAGTGGGGTGAGGGTGAGTTGGTGCGTGTTGGCATAAGCTTTAAGTTCTTGAGCCATGTTTCGTAAGGTCGAGAAGGCCGGATAACTTGGCTCATCACAGGCTTGAAACACAATGTGATTCGAATCACAAAAACGCGCCAGTGTATCGATGTGTCCGTCGGTGTCGTCTCCCAAAATGTGCCCGTGTTCGAGCCACAGAGTATGCTCTGTACCAAACCAGGTGTTAAAGAGGCCGTTGAGTTCTTCTCGGGTTCGGTTGGCGGCTCTGTTCTTGTTGAGTACACAAGAGGTCGTGGTTAGAAGGAGGTGTTGACCGTTGGTTTCAACGCTGCCGCCTTCGAGCACGACCTCAATGGGCCTGTGTTGAACTTGCGTTTGAACCCAATCCAATTCCATGAGGCGGCGGGTGATTTGAGTGTCTTGATCGAACGCGTGTTTTTGCCCCCAGCCGTTAAACTGAAAATCAAGCCAGCTTAATGCATTATTTTGTATGACGCTTAACGGCCCTGAATCTCTTAGCCAAGTATCGTTATAGGGTATTGCGACCGGTTTCAGGCGATGAAGGTTGTCTTTGATTTTGGAAGTTAAGAAACGCTGGGTGTTATCGTAGTGTTGTGGCTGAATTAAGAGGACGACGTCTTGATAGCGAATCAAATGGGAGATGAGCTCGATATAGAGGCCTTGGGTGTCCGCTAAACGCTCATTCCAGTCGGTGTCTGATGTTGGCCAAGCCAGGAGTATCGTGCTGGGGGTGGCCCACTCGGGAAGTAACATAATTATTTATAGCGGTTATAGCGGTTATGGTGCGGTTGAGTCTTTTGGTTGATGGTGGAAGACCGTTCGTATCACCGTGGAGTCCTCGAAATAGACGGAAAACGTCTCATATTGCCATTTAAAAATAGCAGGGGATCCAATCGGTGGGTGTTGTTGGTTGGGGTTGCCAAATTCAGCCACCACCTCATCCATAGTCATCCCGCGTTCCGGCAGCACCATATCTGCATCAGTAGGCCTCTGATCTCCTACTGGAATCGTGATGGTGTCAGCTTGAGTTAGGCTGGGGAAGCTCAGTACTATGGATAAAAAAAGAGCTTTTGCTGTGGTGCTAAGGTAAGGTCCAGAGATCATGATATACAGCTCCATATCTATTGAATAAATCAGTACCAATTAAACCCGAAGACGCTCAGGATGAAAATGCCAAATTTGTAAATGGCTCTTTAGGTTTGTTTAGACTGGGTTTTTTACTTTTCATCCTATGAGCGGACGTGCTTTAATCCCCGCCCATGAAGAACTCTTTGTCTTTTCTCCTGGCGTGGCGATACACTCGCTCTAAACAGCATAACCGGTTGTTTTCTTTTATATCCCTAAGCTCCATGCTGGGCATGTTGCTCGGTGTTGCCGTCTTGATTTTAGTCCTTTCCGTGATGAATGGGTTTGCTCGGGAATTGGAAACCCGTATTTTAGGCATGGTGCCGCATGTAGTGCTGTATGGCTCACAACCTTTAGAGGATTGGCCGGCCTGGGCGCAAGAGATGAAGTCTCGAGAGGGGGTTTTGGAAGTGGCCCCGATGACGGATTTTCAGGGCATGCTGTCCAGTCGCGGACAAGTCGCCGGCACCTGGATCAGCGGCATAGACCCGGAACAAGAAGCCAAGCTCTCGATTGTGGATGACTACATGTTGGCGGGCGATTTTAATGCGCTTGAACCCGAAGCAGGAGCAGGTTATCGCATCATCATCGGTTCCTCTCTGGCGCAGCAGTTGGGGGTGTGGCTGGGAGATAAAGTGACCCTGGTGATGCCCGAAGCGACGTTATCGCCAGCAGGGATCATTCCTCGTTTTAAGCGCTTTACGGTGGTTGGGATCTTTGAGGTTGGCGCCGAGCTGGATGGGTTAATGGCCTTTATTCATTGGCAAGACGCCGCAAAGTTGATGCGGCACCCCGGCCAGGTGGGCGGTATTCGAGTGCAATTAGAGGATCTGTTTACAGCCCCAGAGCGTACCTATGAATGGGTTAATGATACTCAGCTGCAAGCGATGGCGTCTATTTATGGTTCGAACTGGACTCGCACGCATGGCAGTTTATTTCAAGCCATCAAAATGGAGAAAACGTTGATCGCGCTGTTATTAACTCTGATCATCGCGGTGGCGGCGTTTAACATCGTATCCAGTTTGGTGATGCTGGTGCAGGACAAAAAAGGCGATATTGCGGTCCTGCGGACGATGGGCGCCAGTCCTAAAGCCATTGGCCGAATTTTTCTTTGGCAAGGCTTGATCATTGGCATCGTGGGTACTGTGCTGGGGACCGTTTTGGGCATTGTCTTGTCTTTGACCATCAGTGATGTGGTGAATTGGCTTGAGCAGGCGTTGTCTGTGCAGTTATTTGGTGCTTATTTTATTAACTATTTGCCATCGGATTTGCATTGGGAAGATGTTGGGCTGATTACCTCAGGAGCGTTGCTGCTCAGTTTCCTAGCGACGCTGTACCCGGCCCGGAAAGCCGCGCTGACGCCGCCAGCCGAAGCACTGCGGTATGATTAAAGAGGGGTTATGACAGACGCTGCTGTATTGGAAGCCAAGCAACTGACTAAGACGTTTCAGTCTGAAAATGAAACCGTGCACGTGTTTAAAGGCATCGATTTTGTGTTATTCCCAGGGGAGCGGGTTGCGATTACCGGCGCCTCGGGGTCTGGCAAAACCACTCTCTTGCACTGTTTAGCAGGATTAGAAATCGCCACATCCGGTCAGGTGTGTTGGGGAGAACAAGAGATTTCGGCTCAAAGCGAGCAAGTACGCGGTGAATTAAGAAATCGCTATTTAGGTTTTGTGTTTCAATTTCATCATTTGATCAACGAGCTCAGCGCAGAAGAAAATGTGGCGTTGCCTGCGTTGATGCAAGGATTGAAGCGTCAAGAAGCTATGACGCGAGCTCGGGCGTTATTAGAGCGTGTTGGCTTGTCGCACCGCTTAGACCATCGTCCGGGAACCCTGTCTGGGGGGGAGCGCCAGCGGGTGGCCTTGGTTAGGGCGTTGGTGAATCGCCCGACCTTTGTGTTAGCGGATGAACCCACGGGTAATTTGGATCAGCAGACCGCTCAAAGTGTTCAGGCGTTGCTGCTGGAGCTGAGTCGGGAATATCAAACGGCGTTTTTAATTGTCACTCACGATCATCGCTTTGCCGAGTCTTCTGACCGGTCGCTGCGATTGACATCCGAAGGGCTATCGGCAGAGTCCGAATCACTCATGCCAGGTTCAGATCCAGGTGTAGACGCTTGATGAGGCATAGAGTGAGGTGCAGAGTCTTGGTAAGACCTAGCATCCCGCCACTTCTTGCGTTTGCTCCATGAGTTTCGAACGTATACCTGCCAAGCAATCTTAATGGACCAATAGGCGAGCGTTGCTGTCGTCAGACCGACGAATAATGAACCCAGGACCAGCGGCAGAATGACTTCTTGAAATTGATCAAAGACAGAAGAAAATAAGCTTTCGTCTTGGGAGTCTAACGGTTGGCCGCCAAGCATCCAGTTGCCTAACTTGTAAGTGGTGTAAAAAATGGGGTAGGCGGTGATGGGGTTGGTAATGGTGGTCATGGCCAAGGCCACCGGTAAATTAAACTTCAGCAACCAAGCGCCGAGAATGGCGCCGGGTACCTGAACCGGTAAGGGCACAAACGCGCAGAATAAACCAATGGCAGCGCCGCCAGCGACACTCCGCTTGTTGAAGTACCAAATCTCTGGCGGGATTTTATGCCAAATGCGCGTTAATGTAGCTGAGCGTTTGAGCTGACTGCTGGCGTGCTCCAGCAGTCGGTGTTTGTGTTTTTTATAGTTCACGTCTATTAAAATTTAATATTAACTTAAGAGCGGCTAACGCCATCCATGTGGCCTTGCAACGCAGCGATTCGAGTATCCAATGGCGGATGGCTCATAAACAGGGAGCCAAACTTAGATTGCCCTGGCCGAATGCCAAAGGCCGCCATTTGTTCGGGTAAGTCGCTCGGGTGGCCATTTTTAAGAGCCTGCAAGGCGCTGATCATTTTTTGGGTGCCGGCCAGCTTGGCGCCGCCAGCGTCGGCTCGAAATTCACGTTGGCGGCTGAACCACATCACAATTATTGATGCTAAGAAACCGAACACAGTTTGCAAGACCATGACCGTCATGAAATATCCCATGCCTTGACCGCGGTCATTTTTGAAAACGGCGCGATCAATGATGCTGCCTAAAATACGAGAGGCAAAAATCACAAAGGTGTTCACCACGCCTTGAATTAAAGTCAGGGTGACCATGTCGCCATTGGCCACATGAGAGACTTCATGTGCCAGTACGGCTTCAACTTGATCGCGGTTCATTCGACTCATCAAGCCTGTGCTGACGGCCACTAGGGCGTTGTTTCGTGACATGCCCGTGGCGAACGCATTGGGGTCTGGCGAATTAAAAACAGCGACCTCAGGCATGCCGATGCCGGCCATGTCGGCTTGTCGCTGAACGGTTTGTAATAACCAGCGTTCCGTTTCATTGCTGGGCGATTGAATCACTTGAGCGCCAGTGGACCACTTGGCGGCCTGTTTTGACATCATCAGAGAGATGATAGCTCCGCCGAACCCGATAACAGCGGATAGGATGAGTACATCCAGGTATTGGATGTTGCCTTGGCCATCAAACGTTTGACCGGACAAGCCAAACAGTTGCATCACAATGGTCAGCACGGCAATCACGGCGATGTTGGTCATGATAAAAAGAGCGATTCGTTTCATTGCGTCCTCGTCGGGTGGTTTATCGATTAATTCTTAACAAATAACTATTTGTAATATGGGGGAATGTGAGAGGAATTCAAGTTTACCGATTTTTGGTCGCTATTAGGGTATGAAGCCTGACTTTATCAGGTGCATGTGATTTCAATACGTCATGAGGGTGACCATGGATCCGGTTTCAATTGATGCCTCTGCATTTAATCAATTTCCTAGCTTAGATATTCCTAAGCGCTCCAGTACCGCTGATTTGGCTGTTCAAAATCCCCCTGAAGCCGTAAAAACAGAAGATAATAAAAAAACAGAGCAAGAGCCGTTAAAAGTCTCTCCGCTTTCAGCGCCAAAAACCGAGCCCTTAACCGTCTCTGGGGTGCTCAAAACCTTACACAACGCCTTTCGTTCCGGAGATTCGTCCGTTGAGAAATTTATTAATGGCTTGGATGGTGGTTTTAAAAGCTCAAGAGCCTCTGGTTTGGGGCGAAACCTAATTACGGCCGATTACCAGGCCACAAGACGAGTGGATAAAAATTTATCGATTGAGTTGATGACTCAAGAAGGGGATCGTGTCCAAATCGAACTCAGTGCCTTTATGTCAGGGGAAGAGAGGCAGTCTCTCGCCCGAGGGGTTTCCAGCTCCGAATCTTTTCGAGCCGCTGGGGCGGCCTTTCAATACAGTGTTGAAGGGGATCTAAGCGCTGAAGAAATGCAAGCCATCGATGGGTTGATGACGAGTTTGTCGGATTCGGTGTCGAGCTTTTACGAGCGGGATTTGATGGGCTCTTTGTCTTCTTTATCTCAAATTGATTTCGATGCGGCCTACCTTTCCGGGTTTTCTTTGGATATGCGTCAGACCGCAGTGGCCACCTACCAATCGATTGAAAAATTTGAAGGGCCTGTAGTAGGCAGCTTGGCACCTCAGGGGTTGGGTGACATGGCTCGTCACATGAAAACAATGGATGACTTTTTTACTGATGTGTTAGAGCAAGCGAAAGCCTTGTCGGATCAAGGCATCGAAGGGCTGTTGGGTTTGATTTTACCAACGGCCTTAGAGGGCAAATCGCTTGAGCCTGATAAAAACGAAGAAGCGAAGGCTTAGTTGAAACAGTCGGTTAACTCATTGATATAAAATATATTAAGTATTTAAAGGCTTTACGAACTGGAATTCTGTTATCATTTTTGATAACCTGAATTAATGACATGGAAAGTTACGTTCTATAGTGAGAAGGTCGAGTCCGAGACAATGGCTTTGCCAAATGGCATTTTGGCAAATTTTTTGCGGATTGTTGAGCTTGTTGAAGAATTTGGGCCTGATCTTGGTCGCCCTCATACCGCGCCTTTGGGGAAAGGTCTTTTTGAGATAAGGGCGAAAGGACGTGAAGGCATTGCACGTTCTGTTTTTTGCACGGTCAAAGGCAAGGAAATCGTTATATTGATGACTGTGATCAAAAAAGAAAACAAGATTCCAAAGCGTAAAATGGATATCGTAGAAAAGCGAATGAAAGAGGTACAGGCTGATGAGTAATAAAAGGCCCACTTTTAATGCATTTAAACAAAAGGCGCTGCGTAATTCTAAAGTTAAGGCGGCTTATGATGAATTATCTGTTTCATTCAATATGAAGCGTCAAATGATTGCGATGCGTAAAGAGGCAGGGATGACACAAGAAGAGCTAGCTGAGCTACTGGGCACAAAAAAAAGCAATATCTCGCGCCTGGAAAGTTTGAATAATGATATATCGCCAAAGCTAACAACCATTGAAGATTATGCGCGAGTTCTGGGTTATTCTGTAAAAGTAGAGTTTGAGCCCAGAGCAAGCTAGTTCATGGAAATCTGTCTTGCTCTTAATAAGATCTAATTATTAAAGACCCTTGTCTTCTTATTCTTTGCTAATTCCGATTGGAAATCGTACTATTCCGGTTCCTCAAAAGTGAGTTACGGGCTGGAATTTTGAGCCTTAAAATTAATCAATTGTTGGGTGCTGAGAAGTCGTATGGATGAACCATTAATAGCGCAGTCTGAAACCGTGCAACAACCCCTCCAAGCCGCTATCCAGCAAGCAGCGCAGTTAAAAACCGCCCAGGAAAATAGTGATTCAGATCAATTGAAAGCCGATATTGCCGCAGCACTAAAGGCGCAAAATGCGGTGTTAGTGGCGCATTATTATACCGATGCGGATGTTCAGGCCCTGGCTGAGGAGACCGGTGGCTGTGTCGCGGATTCATTGGAGATGGCGCGTTTTGGGCGGGATCATCCAGCTGACACCTTGGTGGTGGCCGGAGTTCGATTTATGGGTGAGACGGCCAAGATTTTAAGCCCGAATAAAAAAGTGTTGATGCCTAATTTATCCGCCGAATGCTCACTGGATTTAAGTTGCCCTGTGGATCAATTTCGTGAATTTAAAGCTCAGCACCCTGATCGTACTGTGGTGGTCTACGCCAATACCTCGGCAGAAGTGAAAGCCGAAGCCGATTGGGTGGTAACCTCCAGTATCGCCGTGCCATTGATTGAACACTTGGCGGCACAAGATCAAAAAATTCTGTGGGCACCGGATCGTTTTTTGGGTAGCTATATTCAAAAACAAGTGCAAGCAGACATGGTGCTTTGGCAAGGGGCTTGTGTGGTGCATGAAGAATTCAAAGCCGCTGGTATTCGAGATTTATTAAAAATATACCCAGAAGCAGGTGTTTTGGTGCATCCAGAATCGCCACAGTCGGTGATTGAGTTGGCGACGGTGGTAGGCTCCACGTCACAACTGATTAAAGCGGCGGGTGAGTTGCCTCACTCAGAATTCATTGTCGCCACCGATACCGGCATCTTGTATAAAATGCAGCAGCAATGTGAGGGTAAAACATTGATGGCTGCACCGACTGCGGGGGAGGGCGCGACCTGCCAGAGTTGTGCGCACTGCCCTTGGATGGCGTTAAACCAGTTGCAGTCTGTGCATCACAGCTTGGTGGCTGCCCCGCAAAAAATTCAAGTTGCACCAGAATTGATTACACGTGCCATGCTTCCTTTGCAACGGATGTTGGATTTTAAGCCCAATCATTAATACGCAAAATCTGATCTGATGTCTTTTCTAAATCCCAGCGTTATTGCGCAGGCTGTCCCTGAGTTGTCAGACGTTTTTTACATGAAAACGGTGACGTCGACCAATCAATATTTAATGGGTTATTTAAAGCAAGAGCCGTCGGCTTCTGGCTACCACTTAGCGATAGCAGAAGGGCAAACCGCGGGTCGAGGTCAGCGCGGTCGGGTATGGCACTCTCCTGAAGGGGTGAATGTGTATTTTTCTTTGGGGCTTAATGAATGTCAGTTCTCGCCCATCGTGGCCGGATTGGTTTGTGCCGAGGTGTTGGAAAAATACTGTCAGAATGCTGTGCAACTGAAATGGCCAAATGATTTGTTCGTCAATCAACGAAAGCTGGGAGGTATTTTAGTTGAGCGGCAGTGGGCCTCCAAAACCGCATGTCGCTCTGTCTTGGGTGTGGGTATCAATGTGGCCATGTCCAGTTTGCCGGAGAATTCTATTCATTCGTTGAGTTCGGATAACGAGTGGATTGATCAACCGTGGACGGATTTGGTTTCAGAGTCGGGTTCAGAAAAAGTCATCGATCGAACTCAAGTGTTGATCGATGTGCTGCAAGCGCTGTTGCCCGCAATGATGCGCTATCGCCAGCATGGGCTGAATGGGTTCATTGAGGCCTGGAATGCTCGGCATTTATATCATGGTCAGACCATTCGTTTTAAAGCGGACAACCAAAGGCTGCTGGTCGGGAAAGTGATGGGCATTGACCATGAGGGGGCGTTGCTTATGCAGAGAGATGGCCAAAGAGGTGGTCAAAGAGATGGACAAATTGAGCGCTGTGTCTCGGGGTCGATAGTGCCGGAATTGGCTGGTGCACCTTAATGCCTTGGGTCTGCTAGACTGTAACTGTCTATTTTTGGAAAACGTGTATTAAGACCACTCATTATTAAAGGTGTCATTATGAGAGCGATGAAAACGTATTCACAGTTGGTAAACCTGTTTCAAAAGTCGTTACTGCCGTTACCAAAGTCGGTAGATGTTGCATTAGATAAAGCATTAGTTGTTGCAATGGGGGTTCTCCTGAGCGTTTCGAACTCAGTTTATGCCGAGTCTGTCGTGGTTGGTGATCGTGAGAGTGTGTACGCCGCGCCAGACTTAAGCTTCCCAGAATGGCGTTTTCGGGTAGCAGCCGGTACGGCTGACAGCGGCATCAATGGGTATGATAAATCCACCGGTATTGATTTTTCAGCGGTTAAAATGCTGGATGACTCCGTTGCTCTAGAAGCTGCGTTGAGTTTATTTCCCGAATTTGCTCAAGAAGGGGGCGGTACTACTGAGCTGGAAGCGCAAACGATCAAGTTTGGGATGGCGGGTTACAGCGATGTCATCAATAAAAAACAATTTTTCATGCGGGTAGGGTTCCATCAAACCACGGTTGAAGCGACGGTGGGCACCGCCACGTCTGAAACAACGGAGTCGGGCATGTATGGTGGTTTTGGGGCCTCATATCGATTGGGCTACAACTGGACACTGGGCGCTGAATACCAACGTATTCTCAATGTAGGGGATACCGAGTTCGATGCCTTTTTAGTGAGCCTGGAATACTTGAAGTTTTAATCGGTCAGCTAGACTAGCTGCGAGGCGACATTAGAAATTCCAGCAAAGCTTTTTGGCTGTGCAATCGATTTTCGGCTTCTTGCCATACACAGCTTCTGGGATCTTCTAATAGATCGTCGCTGATTTCTTCCCCTCGGTGTGCGGGTAAGCAATGCATGAACAGCACATCGGGGTTTGCGAGATCCAGTAATTCACTGTTGACTTGAAAGTTCGCAAAGGGTTTTAAGCGCTCGGCGCTTTCTTCTTCTTGACCCATGCTGGCCCAAACGTCAGTCACCACTAAGTCGGCTTTATGCACGGCATCCTTAGGATCTTGGGTGATTAGAGGGGGGCGTGAGCTGGCGTTGGTGAATTGGGCGTCGGGTTCAAAGCCTTTAGGGCAGGCAATTTGAAGGTTGAAGTCAAACTGATCGGCGGCATTGATGTAGGAATGGCACATGTTGTTGCCATCGCCAATCCAAGCCACGGTAGCGCCCTGAATAGAGCCACGTAATTCTTGAAACGTTTGCATGTCGGCCAGCAACTGACAAGGGTGCAGGGCATCGGTTAATGCATTAATCACGGGAACTTTTGAGTGCTGCGAGAATTGCTCCGCTGTTTCATGGGCAAAGGTGCGAATCATAATCCCATCGACCATCGAAGACAGCACTTTGGCTGAGTCAGCGATGGGTTCGCCACGACCCAGCTGCGTGTCTCGAGGCGCTAAAAAAATGGCCCCACCGCCCATTTGAATCATTGCGGTTTCAAAAGAAACTCGAGTGCGTGTCGAGGATTTTTCAAAAATCATTCCAAGCACTTTTCCAATAAAAGGCTGGTAATGAGTGCCAGCTTGTTGAATGGCTTTAAGCTCAATCGCACGTTTAATCAGTTGCACGCATTCGTCAGCTGAGAGATCTTTTAACGTTAAAAAATGGCGAATCTCGGTGGCGGTTTGGTTGGAAATCATGTTATCGGGCCTTGGTGCGATCATCGCCTTTAAATACTCGAATCAATTTCGAAAGCGTTTCTATCAGCTGATCGGCTTGTGATTGCGTGTAAATGAGGGGCGGTAATAAACGAATGGTATTACCTGCGGTCACGTTAATGAGTAACTTTTGGGATAAAGCCAGTGAAGCCAACTCAGCACAGTTGTCGTCTAGATCAATGCCCAGCATCAAGCCTTTACCGCGGATGTCTCGAATATAGTCTCGGCCTTCTAATAGACTTTTAAAGCCTTCGAGCATGTAGTCTCCCATTTTGGCCGCATTGTGAATGAGTTGTTCTTCAAACAGGGTTTCCACCACTTGGTGTCCTACGGCGCAGGCCAAAGGGCTGCCGCCGTAAGTCGAACCGTGGTTGCCGGGGCCAAAGGTTTGTGCAACCTGTTCTCCGGCCAGACAAACGCCAATCGGAAAGCCGTTACCCAGGCCTTTAGCGGTGGTCAGAATGTCCGGTTTGATGCCATGAGGCTGATACGCAAAATAGGACCCGGTCCGACCATTACCTGTTTGGACTTCGTCGAGTGCCATTAACCACCCTTGTTCGTCGCACAGCGTTCTCACCTGATTGAGGTAATCCTGATCGGGTATTCGAATACCCCCTTCACCTTGAATGGGTTCAAAAAAGACGGCACAAACTGAGCCGGATTGGCTTTCTGCAATGGCTTTTAAGGCGTTTATGTCGTTAAAAGGTGCCCGAATAAAACCAGACACCAAAGGTTCAAACCCGGCTTGAATTTTGCGATTTCCGGAAGCAGTAAGCGTGGCCAAAGTGCGACCGTGGAACGCGTGCTCCATGACGATGATTTGTGGGTTTTCAATGCCTTTTTTACGACCAAATAAGCGGGCTAGTTTGATCGCTGTTTCGTTGGCTTCCGCACCTGAGTTGGTGAAAAACGCATTGCGCAGGCCGGTCAGTTTGGTCAGCTCATCCGCTAATTGGGTTTGATTGGGGATATGGTACAAATTGGAGGTATGAATGAGTTTTTTGGCTTGTTGTTCAATACAGGCGGAGATTTTTGGGTGGGCGTGACCGAGGCCGGTGACAGCGATACCGCTGAGCGCGTCCAAGTATTCGTTGCCTTTTTGGTCGTATAACAAGGCCCCTTTGCCGTGGTCGAAAGCCACAGCGAAACGGTTGTAGGTATTCATTAAGGGGGAGTCTGAATGGTTCATATGGTTTTACGCCGTTAACAAAAAAAGGCAGCTAAAGCTGCCTTAACAAAAACCTGACTATAGCGACTAATGTTCCTGACTGCAATGTCATGAGTTGGTGGTTTCGTCGCCAGTTTATATCTGTTATGATGCCCTCGCTTTGTGCAATTATCTTAGAAAAACAGTTTTTTTGAGGCAATACTGAATTTTAGAGGCAATACTGAATAATGGCTGAGACACTCGATCTTATTAAAGAACAAATAGAATCTAATAACGTCCTGTTGTATATGAAAGGCACCCCCCAATTTCCGCAATGTGGCTTTTCTGCCAGAGCGGTTGAGGTGTTGAATCAAGTCGGCGAATCTTTTGCTTTTGTAAACATCTTAGAGCACCCCGATATTCGTGCTGAACTCCCCAAATACGCCGAATGGCCGACTTTCCCTCAATTATGGGTAAAAGGTGAGTTAATCGGTGGTTCTGATATCATTTTGCAAATGATGCAACAAGGTCAGCTCGAACCGTTAATTAAAGAAGCGAGCGCTTCTTCGGCGTAACTTTGATTCTTGCGTGTAACATTTATAGTTTACATTGTTTAAAAACCAAAAAAGTTAAAAACCAAAAATAGTTGTTTTAAAACAAACAAATAATAATCTTAATGACTCGATATTTGCTGAGCACAATGTTTGCTGGGCACAATGGTGGGAACTGTGTTTAATTTTTTTAAAGCCTGCATGGAAGGCCGCTCTAATTCCTTAGATAATAAAAATGCTTTTGTTGTATCTGATGCATCAAGAAAGCCTGATAATGATTTATCTGATAACAGGCTGAAAAAGGATAATACTGAAGCTAAAAAGTTAAAACCCAGAGTAAGCGAAGCTAAAGAGCTTAGGGCTCCCAATATTAAACCCCCTGAAGTGGTTTCTGAATCTGGAAATGCGGTCCCGCCTTCTCATAAGACCCACGGTATACCGATTAAAGGGCCATTGGACAGTGAGCGTAAAAAAGCATTGAACAGTGAGGATGAACAAGGACCGCTGTATCAGCAACAAAAGAAGATATACGATTATTCGACTTGGTGTATGTACAATAGGATTGTTGAACATCGCAACATGCAGCAAGAGAATAGCCAAGGTGCTTATGTACAAAATTACTTGCCTCAGAACTTTATGCCTTATAACGAATCTAATTTTCAAAGTGGTCCAAGTGGTCCAAGTGGTCCAAGTGGTGCTGAGGGGGTTGATAAAAAAATTAGCCCGACACAATTTTCTATTTCGACGTAGAATAGCGGTATGTTGTTTTAATATCGTCATAAAAACTTACCCGAATAGCCTTTAAATCTCCGCCTATACTCATCAGTGGGCCAAAGTATTTTTGGTCGTTTTCTGCAGGATGCAGTTCACTGATTTGGGTAACACGGACGTGCCGGTTAAACGACATCAAGTCGCTAAGATTTTGAAAAATCTACAATCGTTTGGATTGTGGTTTTGTGCTGGCTTGTTGATGGCCTGTCAGGCATCCAACCCGCCGATACCCTCATCTGGCCATCTCAATTCGGATATCCCGCAACACCAAGCACAAGACATCCCGCCCATGGTCACCAATGCCCCTGTACTGCCACCGCCCACATTGGCACCGGAATTGGATCGTTTTACCGTGGTGGCGGATTCGGTGCCGGTTAAAGAACTGCTGTTTTCGGTGGCTCGGGATGCGGCCTTGAATCTCGATATTGAAGAAGGTATTGATTTTGTGGTGACACTCAATGCCATCAATCAAACGCTGCCCAGTATTTTGGAGCGCTTAAGCCAATTAACACCGATTAAATACGACATCATTGAAGATCGATTGGTGGTGAGTTTGGATAAGCCTTACTTTAAATCCTATCGCGTCAGTTACCTCAACATGAACCGTGAGACCACGACGTCTGTCTCTGTGGCCACTCAAATCAGCTCAACCGGGCAAGGCGCAGGGGCTCAAGGCAGTGGCGGCGAAAACAATAATTCACAAACCAGTGTCACCAACTCGTCACAGCACCAGTTTTGGGGGTCTTTAGAAGCCAATATTCGCGGCATTCTGAGAGCCACTCAGCGTCAGAACAGCGCTGCTGCATCCCAAGTGGGGGAAACCCAAGCAGCGGCAATGCCAGTAGAAGCAACATCGCTTCCTATGTTGAGTTCAGAAGCGGAGGTTACATCGGAGGCCGCGCCCTCAGAGACTGAAGTCGAGCCCCTGGTGATGAACCGCGAAGCTGGGATTGTGGGTGTAACCGCGACTCAGCGTCAGCATCACGACATCGAGAAGTTTTTAACTGAAATTATGAGAAGTGTGCAACGCCAAGTGTTGATTGAGGCCACCATTGCGGAAGTGACCTTGAGTGATCAGTTCCAAGCTGGGATTGATTGGCAGATGCTCGAGAATGGCGATCTGGCCAGTTTGCTGGATTTCAGTAATACCGTGAAGTTCAGCGGCATTCAAGATTTGACTGGTGCGGACTTGGAGTCTTCACCTTTTAATTTCTTCCGGCTCACGGATACCGACTTTTATGGTAAGCGTCTTGATATGACGCTCAAAGCGTTGGAAACCTTTGGCGATGTGGAGGTGATGTCGAGCCCTAAGCTGATGGCACTTAACAATCAAACTGCTATGCTGAAAGTAGTGGATAACCTGGTTTACTTCTCGATCGAAGTTGATACCCAAATCAGTGAAAACGGAGGCTTGGCTCAAACGGAGTTTGAAACCAATATTCATACCATACCTGTGGGGTTGGTGATGTCAGTAACGCCCTATATTGATGAACATGAGCAGGTCACTTTAAACGTACGGCCCACGATATCGCGCATCATTGGCCAGGTACAAGACCCAAACCCGTTACTAGCTCAGGCCAATGTGGTCAGTGAAATCCCGGTGGTGCAGGTACGAGAAATTGAATCCATTTTAAAAGTGAACAACGGTGATATTGCTGTCATTGGGGGGTTGATGCAAGACGACGTCTCTAAAAGCACCACCACGATCCCCGTCTTAGGCCAGATACCGATTTTAAAAACGTTATTTACATATAAAGAAGATACCTATACCAAAACGGAATTGGTGATTTTTATACGGCCTGTGGTGATCAATGAACCCAGTTTAGGCAAAGATTTTTCGGAGTATAGAGAGTTTTTGGCGCCCTCAGTTTCTGACCTGTCACAGGTAACGCATTGAGGGTGTTGGTATGAGTATCTTGTTGGATGCCTTAAAAAAGAAATCGGGTGTTGAAATGGACGCCATTGCAACAGAGGCAGTCAACGCGGACGTCCCCATTATTTCAGATGAGCTGGATATAGCAGTACCTCAGGAATCGGTCGATTTGCCCCCGACACCGGTGGAAGCCTTGGCAACGAAGCTTGAATCTCAGTTGCATTCTGAGGCGGCTGATTCGCTTGAGCCTGATTTCTTTTCTGAAAAAATACCGGAATCGGAGCGATCAGAATCGGTGATAGAACCCTTATTGTCAGGCTTTGTTGACGATATTGATGAAGTTGACGATACGGAAGATTTAGATTTAGACGTGGTTCCTGAAGTGTTGTCAGAAGTGGGGATTGAGGAGGCGGATCATAATGAGGTGGATCACTCAAGTCGCGTCAGTGATCTCTTAATTCAGCCAACTCAGGCTCTTCAGGCCACTGAAGCAGTGCCTGAAGAGCCCTTGTCTAGTTCTCCGTCTGAGCCTGAATCTGAAGTGCATCAAGAGCAGGCAATCGCGACCGATGAGCACTGGAAAAGTGCATCTTATGAGGGCATATTGCAGCAGTTTTATGCTCAAAATAAAACGCGAAGGCAGCTGATTTTAGTTGGCTTTATGCTGTTGCTGATGGGGTATGTTTCAGGAATGTGGTTGTGGTATTCGAGCAGTGTGCTGTTTCAGGGCAATACACCAACATTTATTAACAGTACGCCGCAATTTAATAAATTAATCACAACCGAAGTGCCTCTAAATCACTCCCCCGCAGTCACCGACGAGATAGCCACAGATGAGATAGCCACAGATGAGACGGTTACCGATAAGAGAATCTCAAAAACGCCTGCTCCGGAAAAACAGGGTATTCATCCAAAGCCCAGTCATCAAGAAAAAATAAAATCCAATACAACAATAAAAGCAGTTGCTAGCAAAAGTAACCTTGCTAGTAAAAGTAAAGTTGCTAGTAAAAGTAACCTTACTAGTAAGAAAAAGGTCACTAGTAAAAAAGTGGTTGCGAATAAAAAAAAGCCCTCAACGGCAGAGCTGTTAGCGACAGCTTATAATGCGTATCTCGCTGGTGATTTGGCTCTTGCTGAACATTCCTACCAACAGGTATTGCAAAAACAGCCCAAGCAACGGGACGCTTTGCTGGGAGTGGCGGCTGTGATGATGTTAACTGAGCGACGCGCGCAAGCTATGGACATTTATTTCGATCTCTTGTCGATTAACCCAAAGGATGATGTGGCTAAAAGTTCGATTCTGTCATGGCAGGAAAAAAGCGATGTGGTTCAGGTGGAATCAGAGATTAAGCAATTACAAAGCCGTTACCCAGCTTCTGCCCATTTGGATTTCTCGTTAGGAAATTTGTACGCGAGAGAGGGGCGTTGGGCCAATGCGCAGCAGGCGTATTTCGATGCGTGGTCAAAAGAAAAAGACCCGCATTATGCGTATAACCTAGCGGTTTCCTTGGATCATTTGAATCAACCCAGTCATGCATTGACGTATTACCAAAAAGCAGAAGTGCTCGCGAGTAACCGCTCTGTGCGCTTTTCATTGCAGCAATTAACCGATCGTACGGCACAACTGATTCAGCAATCCTCGCAGCCTTCTCAATTCTCACAACCTTCTAAAGCCTCTCAACCGTATCATGACAGGGAGGCTTACGCGCCATGAATCGTCCAGCAGCAGAGGACGCTGCGCCACAAGTCATTCAACCCAAATCCAAGCGCCGTCTTGGGGATCAGCTCAAAGAAAAAGGCTTGGTAACGCAAGATCAGATTGAAATTGCGATCATGGAACAAAAAAAAACCGGTGATCCGATTGGCAAATGCTTGGTTAAAATGGGCTTTGTCAGTGAGGGGGTGCTGCGAGATGTATTGGGTGAGGCGTTGGGCCATGAGGGCATCGACTTAACCACAGCTGTGCCGGATGTGACGGCGCTGGGCATGATTTCGAAAAACTTTGCCTTGAAGTACGGTGTTCTGCCTGTGAGTTATGACGAAGACCAGCACCAGCTGGTACTGGCGATGACCGATATCCATGATTTGCGTATCATCGATCAAATCAAAGCCGCATTTGACGTGAAACTGGATATCTCAGCTCGCTTAGCAACAGAATCCGAAGTAAGAGAAGCCATTGACCATTTTTATGGTTATGAGTTGTCGATCGATGGCATCATTCATGAGCTTGAAACCGGTGAGCTGGATGTTGCCAGCCTTGACAGTTCGACGCAAGAATACAGTCAGCCGATGGTTCGGTTAGTGGATGCGATTTTGTCGGATGCGGTGAGGCAAGGAGCATCGGATATTCACTTTGAGCCAGAAGAGCGTTTTTTACGATTACGTTACCGCATTGATGGTGTTTTGCGACAGATTAGGAGTTTGCATAAAGACTTTTGGTCGGCGTTATCGGTGCGCATGAAAGTGGTGTCAGGCATGAACATCGCCGAAACCCGAGCGCCTCAAGATGGGCATTTGTCGTTAAATGTGTTGGGTCGAAAAATTGATTTTAGGGTTTCAGTACAACCCTGCACCCACGGTGAAAATATTGTCTTGCGGATTCTCGATCGTTCCAAAGGGATTGTGCCTTTGGATGATTTGGATCTAGAAGAAAATTATCTCTATGCCCTCAAGTTAATGATGGCCCGTCCTGAAGGCATTATTTTAGTGACCGGTCCCACGGGCAGTGGTAAGACCACTACCTTGTATTCGATGTTGAATTACCGAAACTCTGTCGAAGTGAATATCATGACGTTGGAAGATCCGGTTGAATACCCGATGATGATGATTCGGCAGAGCAGTGTCGGTGAATCGTCAAAAATGGATTTTGCATCAGGCATACGGTCTTTGATGCGGCAAGACCCAGACATTATTTTAGTCGGTGAGATTCGAGACGAAGAAACCGCTGAAATGGCGTTTCGGGCCGCGATGACAGGCCATCAGGTCTTTAGTACGTTACACACCAATTCGGCGATTGGGGTGATTCCCAGAATGTTAGACATGGGCATTAAACCGGATTTTTTAGCAGGCAATATCATTGGGATCCTGGCGCAGCGCTTGGTGCGCCGGTTGTGCGGTGATTGCAAAGAAGCTTACGAGCCCGACGAGGTTGAACGACAACTATTATCCATTGAAGAGCATGAGTCGCCACAAGTTTATAAAGCGGGAGGGTGTGAGCGGTGTGATTATCAAGGTTATCGAGGCCGGTTAGCGTTGTTTGAATTGCTTAAGTTTGACGATGGTTTTGACAGTTTAATTGCTCAAGGCGAAAGCACGCCTATCTTGAAACAGTATTTATATGACAATGGATTTCAAACCTTGGCTGACGATGGCGTGCGTAAAGTATTGGCGGGCAAAACTTCATTGGATGAAATCACTCGAGTCATTGATCTGACGGAGCGACTCTGATGTCAGCTTTTCAGTACACGGCCGTAACCTCAGAAGGCAAGGTCATTCGCGGTAAAATGACAGCGCATAATGAGTATGAAGTTGAAAAACGCCTCGAAGGCCAAGGCTGTGAGCTGATTCAATTACAGCAAGCACGGATCAAAAAACAGCGACACAATAAAGCCAAAATGCGTCAAGAACTGATGCAGTTTACGGTCCAGTTGGAGCAGTTAACACGTGCCAGTGTACCGTTATTCTCAGCCATTGAAGACTTGCGAGACAGCTGTACTTACCCGCCCTTTAAAGCTGTTTTGGAAGCGGTTTCAGATGCCATTGAAGGCGGAAAAACGTTATCCGATGCGTTGAAAGACTTTCCGGCGTTATTTGATTCAATTTATATTATGTTGGTTCGTATTGGCGAACAAAGTGGGTCCTTGCCCCATGTGTTAGCCGATCTGGCTGATTCGTTAAAATGGCAGGATGAAATCAGTTCTCAGGCCAAAAAAATGTTGATGTACCCGGCGTTTGTTGGGGTGGCAGTGATCAGCGTGATCGTTTTTCTAATGGTCTATTTGTTGCCACAATTGATTCCATTTATAAAAGAAATGGACGGTGAAATTCCACTGCATACTCAGGTATTGATCAGTTTTTCAGTCGCACTTAAGAATTATGGTTTGTATGCGCTGCCTTGTTTTTTCTTGGTACCCATACTGTTCAAAACCGCTTTACGACGCTACCTTAATTTTAAAAGAATGTACCATCGGTTGTTGTTAAAAATCGCACTGATCGGTGAGATGGTGTTGTTGATCAACTTGGCACGGTTTGCGAATTATTTTGCGCTCATGTACCAAGCCGGCATCAGTGTGTTAGAGGGATTAAAAATGTGTGAAGGCCTGATGACCAACTTGGTGCTCAAAGAGGCCATTTCGGACGCTCATAATTTGATTGAGCAGGGCACTACGATCAGCGACAGTTTTGCTGAGGTAAAAATTTTTCCGCCTATGGTTGTCCGAATGGTCAAAGTTGGTGAAAATACCGGCCAAATTGATCAAGCACTCAAAAACGTATCGTATTTTTACAGCCGTGAAGTGAAAGAAACCATCGATAAGCTGGTGCCCATGTTAGAGCCAGTATTGACGGTCGTGTTGGGTTTGATGATGGCCTGGATCATGATTGCCGTGCTGGGACCTGTCTATGATACGATGGGCAATTTTTAATTGGGAATCTAAGCGGCTATGGAGTTAAGTTTTCGTAATATTGGTCTGATGGGGCGTACCGATTTACCGGAAGTGTTGGACAACCTCAGACAAATTGCCGAGTTTTTAAGTCGTGCCGGCTGCCACGTGATTTTGGAATCTTCCCTTGCGGAGGCGTTGTCTGCAACCCAGTGGCAGGTATCCAGTGTGAAGTTGCTCGGTGAAGCCAGTGATTTAATTATTGTGGTTGGTGGTGATGGCACCTTGTTGGGGGCATCCAGGTTATTGACCTTGGGGGATACGCCTGTGGTCGGGGTGAACCGCGGTCAGTTAGGGTTTTTAACCGACATTCTGCCCGATCAAATGGAAGCGCAATTAAAACAAATTTTAGCGGGGCAGTATCAGATAGAGCGGCGGTTTTTGTTGGGGTGTCGGATCAAGCGCGATCGAACCCCTGTGGCCTCTGAACTGGCATTAAATGACGTGGTGTTGCATTCCAGTGCGGCTGTGCAAATGATCGAATTTGATCTGTATATCGATGGTGAATATGTGTACACTCAGCGATCTGATGGTGTGATTGTGTCTTCGCCGACTGGTTCGACAGCTTATGCGTTGTCCGCTGGTGGTTCGATCATGCACCCCAGCTTGGATGCGATTGCGATTGTGCCTATGTTTCCCCATACCCTGAGCAGTCGTCCAATTGTGGTGAATGCCAACAGTGAAATAAAAATGATCATTGGGCCCTGTAAAGACACGCCGCCTCAGATCAGTTGCGATGGTCAGGCAGGGATTCAATTGGAAGTGGGCGATGTGGTCTATGTGTCGAAACACACAAGATGGCTGCATTTGTTGCATCCCACTTCGCATAACTTTTACGAAGCCTGTCGTTCAAAGTTGGGCTGGAGCAGTTCATTAATTTAAAGCCTTAATCTAGAAAGAATGTTAGGAGTAGCGCATGCCAAATGCAGAAGACTTATTGGCGATGATGACCCCAGAGGTGTATCAAAATTTAAAGTCCGCAGTGGAACTTGGGAAATGGCCCGATGGTACGGCACTCACACCGGAGCAAGTAGAAAGTTGCATGCAGGGTGTTATTTTATACGAATCACAAAACATGTCGGCCGATGAACGGTCTGGTTATATGCCCCCTAAAAATGTCTGCAAAAGTACGAGCCCAGTGAAAAGTAAGAGTGAACGCATTATATGAGCCAGCCTAAAACCGTTTATCGCAAAGATTATCAAGCCCCTGCTTATTGGATAGACAGTGTTGAATTACTGTTTGATCTCCACCAAGACCATACCGAGGTCACCAGCACGCTGACGTTTCGTAAAAATACCGACGTCTCAGATACAACCCTGACCTTATTTGGTGTTGATCTAGAGCTTAAGTCAATCGAATTAGATCAAAGTCCATTACCCGCTGCTCAGTACAGCATTGAGAGCGAGAAGCTTAAGCTTCAAGAGCTACCAGCCTCAGGGCAGCTGAAAATAGTCACCCACATCAAGCCTCATGAAAACACCTCATTAGAAGGCTTGTATGTGTCGAATGACATGTATTGTACTCAGTGCGAAGCCGAGGGCTTTCGTAAAATCACTTATTACCCGGATCGTCCGGATGTGATGGCCGCATTTAGGGTCAAAATCATTGCCGACCAAGATCAGTACCCGGTCTTGTTGTCTAACGGCAATCGCATGGCTGAAGGTCAATTGGACAACGGTCGCCATTGGGTTGAATGGGAAGATCCGTTCAAAAAGCCCAGTTACTTGTTTGCGTTGGTCGCCGGGGATTTGGTGTGCGTTGAAGACACTTTTACCACAATGTCGGGTCGTGAAGTGGCGTTACAAATTTTTGTCGAAGCGCACGATAAAGACAAAGTCGATTTCGCGATGGCGTCTTTAAAAGCCTCGATGACCTGGGATGAGCAAACCTACGGTCGGGAATACGATCTCGACATTTATATGATCGTTGCGGTCAGTCATTTTAATATGGGGGCGATGGAAAATAAGGGGCTGAATATTTTCAACACCTCTTGTGTGTTAGCGCACCCTAAAACCACCACCGATGCGGGTTTTGAGCGAGTGGAAGCCGTGATTGCGCATGAATATTTTCACAATTGGAGCGGTAATCGGGTGACCTGTCGGGATTGGTTTCAGTTGAGCTTGAAGGAAGGCTTTACGGTTTTTCGAGATCAGTCGTTCTCGGCGGATTTACGCTCGGCCGCGATCAAGCGGGTCGAAGATGTGAATTATTTCAGAACGCATCAGTATGCTGAAGACGCCGGCCCAATGGCGCATCCGGTACGCCCCGACAGTTATATTGAAATCAATAACTTTTACACCCTCACCGTTTATGAAAAAGGGGCCGAGGTGGTGCGCATGCTACGAAACCTGTTAGGTGAGACAGGGTTTCGTCAAGGCAGCGATTTGTATTTTGAGCGCTTTGATGGTCAGGCGGTTACTTGTGATGACTTTGTTCAAGCCATGTTTGAGGCGAATCCGAATGCGATGGACGATGCTGAACAGGTCGCGTTTAAACGCTGGTACAGTCAGGCCGGGACGCCAGAGGTCAGCGTTGAAACCCAGTATGACCAATCGACTCAATCATTGTCGATTACACTGTCTCAAGACATTACGGAAAACCCGAATGTCTCTTTAAATGAACCGGTGTTGATCCCCGTTCGATTGGGCCTTCTGGATACTTCTGGTAAAGTGATGACGTTTGATTTCCCTGCGAAGTCTCTGCAAGCCGTGGCTGAGGTGGTGTTACCCTTCACGCAACAGCAGCAAACCTTCGAGCTGACGGGCGTACAAGAGGTGCCTGTGGTCTCCTGGTTGCGAGGGTTTTCAGCACCCATTAAGTTGCAAGTTAACCGAAGCAAAGCAGATTGGGCGTTCTTAATGGCGCACGATACGGATTCCTTTGCACGTTGGGAAGCGGCGAATCAATTGTATGTTACGGAGTTGATGGAGCATGTTGAGCGCATTCATGTTGAGTGCATTAATGCCGAATCCAACGCTCAACCATCAGCATTAGCGTTTTCAGGGGATTTGATGAAAGCGTATGAAAAAGTGTTGCTTCAAGATTTTGATGATTTGGCTGAGAAAGCTCAAATGCTCGCTCTGCCTTCTGAGACTTATCTGGCAGGTTTAAAAACGCCTGTATTGATTGATGAAATTGTTTTGGTTCGAAATCAATTGATGAAAACCCTCGCTGAAACATTCGAATCTCAGTGGTTGGCTCTTTATAACGCTTGCCAAAGCTCAGAAGCGTATCAACCCTCAACCGAACAAATCGCTCAGCGTTCGCTGAAAAACACCGCGTTAAAATTTTTATCCTTAACTGGGTCGAAAGAAGCATTGTCTCTTTGTTTAGATCAATTCAACAAAGCCGATAACATGACCGACCAACGCGCGGCCTTAACTTGCTTGGTACACAGTGAATGGGCTGAAAAAGACGAGGTCATAGAATCTTTTTACCAACAATGGCAACACGAAGCCTTGGTAGTGGATCAGTGGTTAATGGTGCAAGCCACGAACCCAGAAGGGGATGCATTGCAAGCGGTTAAGCAGTTATTGGCTCACCCGGCTTTTGATATGAAGAGCCCTAATAAAGTGCGCTCATTGATCGGTGCTTTTGCGGGTTCTAATCTAAAGCATTTTCATCGTCCCGATGGCGCTGGCTATGAGTTCTTGGCCGATCGAATTCTTGAGCTCAATAAGCTGAACCCTTCCATTGCTGCTCGTTTGGTGACCCCATTGACGCGATGGAAACGCCAGACCGAAGATCGTCAAGCCTTGATGAAGCAGCAGTTAGAGCGTATTGCGGCTACTGAGGGCTTATCGCCGGATGTCTTTGAGATTGTGAGTAAGTCGTTGAAGGCTTAATGCGCTGGAGCTTTTAAAACTCAATCAGCCCAGGCGCTCTCGGAAACGGAATCGCATCGCGGATATTGTCCATACCGGTGATGTAATTTAAAAAGCGCTCAAAGCCCAAACCAAAACCGCCGTGGGGCATGGTGCCGTATTCTCTTAACTGTAGATACCAATCGAGAGTGTCTTCTAAGCCGTGAGCCGCCATTTTGGGTTGCAGCACGTCGGCTCGCTCTTCTCTTTGACTGCCACCAATGATCTCTCCGATGCCAGGGGCTAATACGTCCATCGCCGCGCAGGTTTTGCCATCGTCATTGGCGCGCATATAAAACGCTTTGATGTCTTTTGGGTAGTTTTTGATGATCACAGGGCCTTTAACATGCTGTTCAGCTATGTAGCGTTCGTGTTCGGACTGCAAATCGATGCCCCAGCTGACCGGAAACTCAAATGATTGTTTGGATTTTTCGAGCAAGCTGATGGCATTTGTGTAGTTCATGTGCTCAAAAGACGTATTAGCCACTTGTTCTAAACGTTCAAGACAGGTCTTATCGACCCATTGATTAAAGAAACCTAGGTCGGTTTCACAGGTGTCTAATAAAGTAGTCACCACAGATCGTAAAAAGTGTTCGGCCAATTGGGCGATTTGATCTAGATCAGCAAAGGCGACTTCTGGTTCGACCATCCAAAACTCGGCCAAGTGCCGACTGGTGTTGCTGTTTTCTGCCCGAAAAGTCGGGCCAAAGGTGTAAACGCGGGAAAGCGCTTGGCAAAAACTTTCGACCTGCAATTGCCCAGAGACGGTTAAGTAAGCCTCTTGACCAAAGAAATCTTCTTGGAAGTTAATGTGTCCATTTTGTTGTTTCGGTAGATTGAGTAAATCCAAGGTGCTGACGCGGAACAGTTCACCGGCGCCTTCGCAATCGCTTCCGGTCAGAATGGGGGTGTTGACCCAGTAAAAACCCTGCTGGTGAAAATAGTTATGGATGGCGTTGGCCAGCTGGTGACGAATGCGCGTCATCGCGTTAAAGGTATTAGTGCGCGGTCGTAGGTGAGCCACTTTACGCAGCACTTCAAAGCTGTGGCGTTTTTTAGCGATGGGATACGTTTCTGGATTTTTGATCCAGCCTAACACCTTGAGTGTGCTGACTTGGAGTTCAACCGCTTGCTTGCCGCCTTGGGAGGCAACTAATTGGCCGGTGGCTTCGATACTGCAACCGGTGGAGAGTTTGGCAATTTCTGAATCGTAATTATCCAGTGTGTTGTCGGCAACAAGTTGCAGGGTCTCTGCGCAGGAGCCATCATGCAGCGCAATAAACGAAAAGCCGCCTTTGGATTCTCGCTTGCTTTTGATCCAGCCATACACGGTGATTGGGGTGTCATTTGGTTCGGCTTTCAATATGTCCGTGATTTGGGTAGGCAAAAATTCCGTCATTGCTCCGAGCTCTCTAATTGCGGTTTACAAAATTGATTCAACTTAGTCTTGGTTTTGCTTGGCTTTATGACCTGTTTAGTTTTACGTCATTCCAGGCTTGACCTGGAATCCAGGGGGAAGCGCTCCTAAGTCACGTCGTGCACCCATTGAACTCTGTGCCTCCAGCCCTGGACCCCAAATCAAGTTTGGGGTGACGTTTTTTCGTAGCTAAGAATTCTTAGGATTCAAAAGAAGTTTAGCGTTATCTCATTAGAGTGCAACGAACTCATTTTTAGCAGACACTTTTTTCGCTTTTCCTGGAGAAAACAGTTGCCCATTCATCGCGATGTAAATGCCTTTTTTCAAGTGCGTGAGTGCTTCCAGCGCGTAGCCAATATTAAAAGGAGCATCGTAACGAATTGGATCATTCATCCAATAGGGTGTCATGGCCCCGGTAAAGAGAATCAGGCGCCCTTGCTCGCCAAAAGCCTCTTGAACGGCGCGGGCAATCTGCACCATTTGATCCGTACCACAGGTAATCAATATGGGTTGATCAGTATTTAGCATGTTCAATGTGTCGAACAGGGTCTCGAGGTCATTGGAGTGAATTTGCTGGCTGTCTTTTTTGCAAATGGACTCAATTTCCAACTGATATTGAAGGCCCTGGCTGCTCAGAAGTTGGTTAATGATTGGATCGCCTACGTGAGGCTCTGGTACCAAAGGATCCTTATCAATGGTGCCGCCCATGGTGAGCGCTAAGAGAGTGTGGCTTGAGAAATTGTTCGTGAGTTTGTCATCCAGCTCTTGTAGCGATTGGGTAAAAACCCCGCATTTTGAAACCAGTTGCGTTTTGGCCAGTGTCGCACCGAGTAGACAACCTGCTGGGCTGTTCAGGCGATGTAAGGGCTCTGGATCGCTGAACAATATTATGCTGTGTCGTGCCCAACTTTGGTGATGAAAAAATTTCAAGGTCTCACGGCTCTCTTTCAACAGTGGCCAGCTGACTGGAATCATCAGGCGGGTGTATAACGATTTTTCGATATGGTGCCACAAGCTGCCAATGTCCTGAATGGAGGCTTCTTTGTCCAGAGCCGTGCAGTAATGCACGCGTCCTGACTTGATGCCACAGCGCTTAAGCAATTGTTGCAATTGCGTTTGATCGTACTCAAAATGCGGGTTATTGGTGTAGCTGAGTTCGAGGCTGGTGGGGGACGCCATTAATGCGATTTGGCTGTTGTCCGTGTTCCGCTTTCGTTCAGGTATTTCTGGGCCGTTTGGCTCTGTCCGGGTGTTCATAATTCACTCTTTATTGATGTCACAGGATTGTCGCTGACTTTTTTGGGCATGTAAATTTGGCTTGGTAATTTTACGTTAATGAGACTTTACGCAATGAATCTAACCCATTGTTTTTCTGTTGTTACTTTATTAACAAGAGTTACGTTATCAATATCACTGATATTTTTTGGTGGAGGCTCTCAAGAAGCAATGGCAAGCCCGGCCGGTGATTCAAGTGAGGCTAAAGATTCTCATGGAGTCTTAACGCTTTTTAAACAGGCCAAAGGCATGAGTTTTGAATTATCTGTCCCTGTTCTGCAGATGAACCAGGTGTACGACGTGCCTGCAAACGCGTCTGCCAGTGCGTGGGCCAGTCGCGTGTTAGGTATTTTGAATCAACCTGAGAGCATGTGGCGACTGAGTGGAGGTGGCTGTGTCAGTGTTGATTACGAAGTGCAAGCCCCATTGCTCGCGAGAATTGTAAGATCGACTAATGGATGGGAAGACCCGATCAACGAGTCGGGGTTAGAGGGCTCCGAGCAATTGCGTGCTCGATATTTTTATCAGTGTCGGGATGTTATGAATATCGAGAATGTCGAGGCGTTGTTTTTTCAATTTTTTACTGGAGTGTCTGCTCTCGACGTTCGTATTAAAACGGGTGGGCCTGAGATTAAATCTCACATAACCTCTCAGGCTCCTAAGGTTATGAATCCTTTTCAATGATAAGTTTTAAGGAGACAGGGTTATGTCTATTTGGAAAATAGAAGCCAGTTTAGAGCAGTTAAATCAGCGGCATCGGAATACCTTGGCGGAACACTTGGAAATCAAGATCGTCGAACTGGGTGATGATTTTATGAAAGCCTCGATGCCGGTGGATAATCGCACTCATCAGCCCAGAGGGATTTTGCATGGCGGGGCGTCCGTGGTGCTGGCCGAATCCGTGGGCAGTTTTGCTGCCAACTTAGTGTTGGAGGATGGTTTTTTTGCGGTGGGTCTGGATATTAATGCCAATCACATCAAGATGGTGCGCAGCGGGTTGGTGATCGCCACCGCAACGCCCGCTCACCTAGGTCGCTCAACCCAAGTGTGGGATATCCGTATTCATGATGAAGCGGATAAATTGGTGTGTGTGTCGCGGTTGACGATGGCGGTGCTACCGGGGGAGTCTAAGTAACGATATTTTCACAATTTGAATTCAGGTTATGACATTAGCGTCAAAGATTTTTTACGTTTATATTTGTACCCTGAATGAGTTGACTTGATAACTGATTGGGTTCAAATGGGTAAGCTGACGGAATAAGCCAAAGTGTATTTTCTAAGGGTTGGTAAAATATCTTGGTTAAATCGATTTGGTTGATATGTGCATTATTTTGAATCGCTTCAATGATTTCAACTATTGAAAAGCTGTTGTTAGGTAAATTTTTCAATAGTTGTGGTAACTGGTTACGCGCCACCCCTTGTAATCCAATACGATTAAGATCCGCCATTATTTGGTGTTGCAACGTTGCAACACCTGCACTCTGGCGAGTACCTTCGAAAATCTGATCAATCTTTTTAATTGAAGAGTGGTCTGCTTGATCCAATATTTTGGAAAAAATCTCTTGGAGATTGCGGGCTTCAGACAGTTTAAGTGATTCGATGGCTTTATTTAACGCATACGCTTCTTTTGGGAAACCGGTAAAAGCACCATAAAAGAGATGATGTTGTTGTTCTATTTGTTTAATAGAAAAATCAAACTGACTGCCTGTCAGCAGCTTTGAAATCAAACCCTCTTTGGCTGGCGGTAGTGTATTATTAAAAAATAAATTTGAATAATGATGCGGACTGTTCATTTGCATAAAAAACCAATTTCCTGGCAAACGATCCGATTCAAACTGAAAGTGGCTTCCAGTGGGACCGTGAAGAGTGAGCGCCCATTGAATACGAGGTTGTTTTAATAAAAACAAAAAGCGTTTGAGAGTATCAGCACTTTCTCGAACAAATCGAGTGGGTAGGTTAATCGAATAGGGATAGAAATTAACGCTTATTGTGGTTTTGTAAAGCGGGATGCCCCTCCATTTGGCTTTTACATCAAGTAGAGCCGTTGCGCGCACGGGCCCATCTCTTATGCCGATCGGTTTTGCAGTAATGTGTTTTGACAGCTTTAAGTAAGGTCGAAGGTTTTTAAATAAAATACCCGCGCTTACGTCTACTCTCAGGCTATGAATTACGTCATGTGTATTACTGTTCCAGCCTGTTAGCTGAAAGGATTTTAAATTAGTGAAATCATCAACATTGTATTCAATTTTCAACAAGGGCATATCAATGGTTCCAGAGCCTAGATCAGCAGAGACATAATCTTGATAACTGCGATTTTGGTTGTTAAAAACGATATAAACGTAACGTTGGGTATGAGGAGTTTCTATTTGAATTTCATGCAGGACTTCCATAGATTCGAGCTGATAAGGTAACCTTTTTTCCCCCGAATCTTGCATCATAAAAACAAGCTCATCCCAGGGATCCAAGTAATGCTCGTTACCCTTAATGGGTTGTGTAGAATGCCCTGCAAGAAACAGCTGCCCAGCTTGATCAAACTCATCAAATTGAAACGGAATGGGAATGAGCTTTTTACCACGAAAGGCCATCAATGATAGTGAATCCAGTGGGTAATGTTGTAGCTCAGAGGGTAGCGCTTGACCCTTTATGACCATGGGGTAGATGTTTAGAAATGCTTGGTCTGTACTCGCCAACGCGGGTGAGATTGAGAGTGCTAAAAAAACTAGGAACTTCGCTAGAAGCTTAAGCATTCAACGAGTTTACTACATCCCTGATGCTGTTTGAAACTAAGACGTCATCTATGGATGATGATTGACGAATAAAGAACCTTTTTTCAATTTGATAGATGAGGCTTAATGTTTCAATAGGAACCGGTAACCAGCGGGATAAGTGGCGCAAAAATCTTGGGCTCACACTGGGCTTTTCTTCTTGCGATAGAGAAGAAATTGCAACCAAAAGTCTACTGATATATAAGTTTAAGACGGTTATGGCTCTGTTTTGATTGAAAGTACCGTTGGATGGAAGTTGTCGTTTCGCTCGTTCAACGGTTCTTAGAATATCAATGACAAATTTATTAAGAGAGCCATGCTGCTGATAGTGCCTATTAGCAGGTGTTTGTATTGACTCATTGGTATCTTCTGTGATGCCTTCAATATCGTTGAGAAGTTGACCCAGCTCGCCGAGCAAAATTGCAAACTGAAGTTGGTCAGTGGGTAGTGCGTGTTGTGTTAAGTAACTGTTAGGAAGGACTGCGGCAGCACCTTTGGCCATTGTGATACCAAAAAGTTTTGAGGCACTTAAAGTTGATTTTTGCTGAAGCAAGCTTTCAATCTGAGCTTGATGTACCGCGTATAAACTCAGTTTGATGCTTGGTGTATCGATAAGATTATCTATTAATGCAAGCACGCGTCGAATTTTCAAATCCATAGGGGGAGCCGCATTATTATCTTTTGAGTGAAGCGTATTAGTAATCAGTTCAATAAACTGTTGTTTCTCTTCAGGAGAAACAGATGCGTCATCCATAATGTTATCGGTATAAGGGTACAACAAACTGTAAGCATACAATTCTGGAGTTGGGTCCATGGGCTGATCATTACAAAATGCTAACAGCATAAATGCCCAGTAGTTGGTTAATGCTCGGTAGTGATCTTTGGGAGATAGTAAACTTTTATCTAAAGGGTTCGACTTTATTTTTTCAAGAAACTTTTGCGAATTCGTCAAAATATCTTTTATGACATTGATGGATTCAGTAATATTTTCATTACCTAAATTAAGTTTTTCTGATGTGGGTGACAGTAGGTGCTGAAAAATAGTATCGACTCCGCCATTAATCAGGGTATCCATAGGAAGCTTTATATTATTTAGCCTCAGCTTTCTCATTGCTAAAAAGAAACTTAAGTGCTGCCAGAGATTACCAGCGAAAGACTTGTGAGATAGGGTTTTGATGTTGCTAAGGCGCTTTCCATCAGTATTGAAAAGCTGTGCGTGTATTGGTGAAGTCATTTCATTTGCTGCGGCGTGTATCTCGGTTCGAGAACACGGTCTAATACGAAAGAGGGGATGAATTCCTCCCAATGGGGATATTATTGCCTCGTGCTGTGTTACAGGGTCTGTATGAATTAATGAAGGCGTAACGGAATTATGATGCATGTACGTATTGGTAATTAATTAGCGATATCGATTGATTCATTTTTTGAAGCGCTTGAGTGTGAAAATGGTTCAATTAAAAAATTATTATTAGAGCTGAGCAGTTCAATCAAACCATCTTTCCCCGCTAAATGCGCAGCTCCGACCAGCACCATCTCGGTTTCAGGCGTTTTTGCCAGTTTTTCAATGATTGGCAGCCAGGCTAGGTTTCTGTTCGTCATTAATTGTTGGTAAAGCATCGGGTGCTCTGATTTCATGGGTTGGATTAAGGTTGTGTCTAAATCTTTTAGATTGCCGCTTTTCCAGGTGGTCATGAGTTTTTCAACTTCCGTTGAAAATTTTGATAATTCTTCCAAAAAATATTGAACAAATTTTTCTTGGTTGCCGTCTCCAAGTTGCAATAACAGTTGTAAATGATCATCGATGGCTTCTAACCCCTGTGTAGTTTTATTATCAGCGAGTGCTTTCTGGTAGTAGGTTTTGTCGACACCCGTCTGGTTGATGCCGAGTTTTTGCAGCTCTAACCCCAGTAGTGTTAGATAAACAAAACCTGGTTTGTATGTATTCATCATTTTTAAGGGAAAACCAACCGTCTGTGTGTATTGTTGTAACGCTTGGTACGTTGGTTTGGTGAGAGCTTTTTCGAGGGTGGTGCCATCGGTATATAGGGCTTGAGACAAAATAAATTGCTGCATGGCCGGGCCTTCGAGTTGGCCAATGTCGGTTTCAAATACCAAATGGGATGAGGCTTGGTAGGCGGTTTCAAATGCTTTTGGAATCTTATCTTCTGCCCGTAATACATGGATGGTACCCGCTAAATACAGCGTATTATTCTTGTATTCGACTTTCCAAACCGGTGCCGCATACACATGGATGGACACGGCAAAGAGCAACGTGAGGCTGGCGGTGAGTTGGCGAATGATTCGGTTCATCGGAGTGACTCCAGAGTATGTTTTACAAGCCGTTTGATGTTGCCCATGCCATCTATCATGGCTTGATGCAGTTGATTCATCGTAATGGGTTGATCGGAGCAGCCCGCCGCAGGATTCACAACCAAGCAAACACTGGCATAAGACATCCCAAGTTCTTTGGCCAAGGCCGCTTCTGGCATGGCCGTCATGCCCACAATGTCGCAACCGTCTTGGGTCAGTTTGCGTATCTCTGCTTCGGTTTCCAATCGTGGCCCTTGGGTACAGCCGTAAGTCGCCGTTGCGCTGCACGATAAATCACAATAGTGCGCACTGGTGATCAGCTGCTGTCTTAAATTTTCACAAAAAGGTTGGCCGAATTCGATGTGATCTAAGGCTTGGGTGAGGTACGGGTTAATTGCAGTTGGTAATCGCTCGGGTGATTCAGGCGAGGCATCATAGTAACTGTGTTCACGACCATAGGTGTAATCAATCAATTGGTCCGGAAGGACGATGTGCGTCGGGGCTTGCATGTCAGGATGAATGCCGCCAACTGCATTGACCGCGATGATTTTTTCACACCCTAGTTTTTTCAGTGCAAAAAGATTGGCCCGATAGGGGATTTTATCAGGGGGATATCGGTGAGGTTGACCGTGACGGGCCAAAAAAGCTATTTTATTGCCGTGGATACGGTCCAGTTGGATAGCCGCTGAAGGAACGCCATAAGGGGTTTCTATCGATTTTTCTGAACTGGAATCTTCAGCAAAGAAAGTATTGAGACCCGAGCCGCCAATCAGTCCGATGGTCATGCGTCTGCCGTACCTACGTCTGCCGTACCTATGGCATAAATGCCAGAAAGATTACGAAAGTAGCCTTTGTAATCCATGCCAGCACCAAAGACGTATCGATCTTCAACGGTCAGCCCAATAAAGTCGGGTCGAATGTCGTCTTGTTTGCGGTCGTGCTCTTTTTCAATCAGTACGGCACTCAGCACCTTTTTGGCTCCCTGGGCTGTGAACGCTTGAAGGATGGTTTTAAGGGTCTCTCCTTCGTCGAAAATGTCATCGACAATGACGATCGTGCGATCTTGCAGCGCCAGCTTCGGCAGTGATTGCCAAATCAAGTTGCTGCCCGTGGTGTCTTCCCGATAGCGGCTCGTGTGCACATAATCAAGCTCCATGGGAAAGTCCCAATGACGCATCAGCCCGTTACAAAATACGATACCGCCGTTCATCACACAGCAGATGATGGGGTTGGTGTTGCAAATTTCGTTACCAATTTGATCCGCCAGATCAGCAATGGTTTTATCGACGACTTCACCGGAATGAAGTTCATCGGCGTTTCGTTGGATGCGTGTAACGGTATCGAGATCGAGCATACATATTCCGTTTTATGGTGTAGTAGTGATAAGGGTAGGTTTACGAGCCTGGCTTTACGAGCATTGTTTTACTAGAGTTGTTTTACGAACCTGTATCAGGGTCGGTTTCATGTACCAAATGCACTGTCGTGGTTGGGAAGGCCATTTCAGCACCCGCTTTTTCAATAATGTCTGCAATACCCAGCAAAACGTCCTGTTTGATTTCATGGTATTGGATCCAGTTAGTGGTTTTGGTAAACGTGTATAAATAAAAATCCAGTGAACTGGCAGCAAACTGATTGAAATTCACAATCAGCGTTTGATTTTGGTCGATGTCTGGGTGGTGTTGCAAGTACGCTTTAATGTCTGACGCCAAGGGCGCTACTTTGTGTAAGTCGCAATAGCGTACGCCTAGGGTTTCTTTGATGCGGCGATTGGTCATCCGCGAGGGGTTTTCAACACTGATGTTGTTGAAGGTTGAATTGGGTATGTACAGCGGACGTTTGTCAAAGGTTCGAATGCGCGTTAAGCGCCAGCCAATTTCTTCGACGGTGCCTTCAATGTCTCGGTCTGGAGAGCGGATCCAGTCACCCACTTTGAAAGGGCGATCTAAATACAGCATCAAACCGCCAAAAAAGTTGGCTAACAGGTCTTTTGCAGCAAAACCCACGGCAATTCCGCCGATACCCCCAAAAGCAAGCACACCTGAAATACTGTAACCAAAATATTGCAGGATGATTAAACTGGTGGTGATGAAGACGGAGGCCCGCGTTAATTTGCCAATCGCATGAATGGTGGTGGCATCCAGCGGTTTTCGTTCGGGCTTTGGCAGCAGTAAATTTTTTTCTGTTAAGGTTGTGAATCGCCAAAAAAACCAGGCAATTAATCCGATGACCAACACATCGCGAAGCGGTTGATAAAACGTTAATAACGTCCGATCCGCTGCCTTTTCAGTGACTTCAAACGCAAAGCTGAAGCCAACGACCCAGATAAAAATGGCAAGCGGTTTTGCCAGCGCATTTAACAGAGCATCATCCCAAGGGCTTTGTGTTTCGGCCAATTTAACTTCTAATTTGGCGAGAAAGCGCCGGGCAAAAAAGTTAGCCAAGAGCGTCATAAAGATGATCAAGAAAACTTCAGCAATCCAAAAGTAAGCCGCACTCGAAGCAATGCCTTCTGATAATTGCTCGGAACCTGTTTTCATGAGATTTTGAATCCATTGTGGAACGTGTGTCGACATAAAGGTTCAATTAGCCTAATGGGTTATGTATAAAAACATTATAAGAAGAATCCCCAAAAATAAGAAGAATCGTCACTTAAGTTATGGTACTGGCTTTAAGGTTAGTAGCTTCTTTTGCGCCTCAATTCTTTCGCTAGACGTTGAAAAAGCCTCCCAGTGCCAGCCACGAGCGCATCTCAAGGTGTTAGCCTGCTGTTCCGGTAACTTCGTAATTTGACTGGATTCCATTGCCTCCAACATCAGATTGCTGGTTTCCCGATTGTTGCAGTTAAGTAAGACATCACAGCCGGCATTCAGAGCGGTGAGCGCTTTATCTTTAGGGTCGGGAATATAGGCTGTGGCGCCCACCATATTTAAGTCATCAGAAAACACGATGCCTGAATACGCGTGCGTTTTTTTGAGGTAGTGCTCGACCCAGAAGTTTGAAAAAGCTACGGGTTCAGGCGCAATGTTTTCATAGACGATGTGGGCGGTCATTAGCGCGGGTAATGTCGGCAGTAAGTGCAGAAACACATTTAAGTCCCGTTGTTCAATATCCCTCAATTCTCGGTCATCAACCGGCAGTTCCAAATGCGAGTCAGGCGTGACATACCCATGGCCAGGAAAGTGTTTTCCTGTGGCGGCCATCCCGGCCTGCTCCATACCCAGTAGATAGGCTTGAGCTAACTCGATCAGTTCAGCCGGGTCCCCGCTGATGGCACGGTTGCCAATGATTTCTGAGTGCCCCAAGTTTAAATCCAGCACTGGGCTGAAACTGATGTCGATATCGAGGCTTAAAATTTCACTGGCCATTAGCCAGGCATGTGTGGTGAGCCAAGAGGCAGCGGCTTCTCGAGAAGGTTGTTTGATCCCCTCTGCCAAGGGTGGGAGAACGGTCAGTGGCTCTTTTATGCGTTGCACTCGACCCCCTTCCTGGTCAATGGCCAGGATGAGTTCGGGCCGCAGATGGCGAATTTGCACGATCAAGGATTTTAATTGCTCTATGCTCTCGATATTTCGGGCGAAAAATATCAAGCCACCTAATTGTGGGTGCAAGATAAATTCTTTGTCTTCTGGGGTTAATTCTAAACCAGGGATGTCTGCGATCAATCTACCAAGCATGGGTTACCTATCCTGTGGGTGTTTTAGCCTATGTGTGTTTTAGCCTGCGTGTGTTTTAGCTCGAATTAAAGTTGAATATCGACGGGGGTGTAAACGGGTACCAGATCAAACAGCTCGATGATATCGAGATTTCTCATACGGATACAGCCATGCGATTTTGGGATTCCCATGGGTTGATCGTCGGGTGTGCCATGAATATAGATGTAGCGTTGCATAGAGTCGTGTTGTCCGAGTCGGTTATGACCAAGTTCTAAACCACTGAGCCATAAAATACGAGTCAGGATCCAGTCTCGGTTGGGATGATCGCGCCTTAATTGTTCATTATAGATCTCACCCGTGGGGCGGCGACCAACGAAGACGCTTCCTGCGCTGGCTCCCTGGCCGATTTTAGCGCGGATGATGTGTTTTCCAGTTGGAGTACAAAAGCTATTTTTCAACTGCCCCGGCCCTTTTTCTGCTGATGAAATGCTGTAGTGAGCAAGGGTTTTTTGCTTATCGCCATCGACAAGTCTGAGGGTTTGATTGTGGAGCTGAATCGTAATTTTCATGGATTTAATAATAGTTTGTTCCTGTTTAGCTTTACAGTATCTTTAAGGCTGTATATTATGCCAGTCACTTGATTGAGTTGAGTCTAGTTGTCTCAAATGCCAGTTGGTTGGATTTGAGTGTATTCAATTTTAGTGGGTTCAGTCAGGTGTCAGCGTTTTAAAAGTCCCCATTTTAAACAATAGGAGGAGGGCACGTCGTATGGATAAGCTTACAGTAAAACAGCAAGTCGTCTTTGATTTCATTTGTTCACATATAGATGAAACCGGTTTCCCTCCAACGCGAATGGAGATTTCGGATGAGCTGGGGTTTAAATCCCCGAATGCCGCCGAAGACCATTTAAAGGCTTTGGAGAGAAAGGGTGCGATTAAAATTTTACGCGGCACTTCAAGAGGCATTAGGCTGCTTGGTAAACCACCGGAAGGAGTGCCTTTGGTGGGGCAGGTGGCGGCCGGAGCCCCCATTTTAGCGGAAGAAAATATCGTGACTTATCATCATGTCTCGCCGACGTTTTTTAACCCCAAGGCGGACTATTTGTTGGAAGTGAAGGGGGTGAGTATGATCAAAGCCGGTATTTTTGAAGGTGATTTGCTGGCCGTTCATCGGACTCAAGATGTGAAGGATGGTCAGATTGTGGTGGCGCGTATCGAAGATGAAGTTACGGTTAAGCGTTGGCATGTGGAAAAAGACATCATTCAACTCTTACCGGAGAATGATGAGTATGCACCAATCTTGGTCGATCCTGGGCGCAAGGACTTTGCGATCGAAGGGGTGGCTGTTGGGGTGATGCGCAACATTCACTAGCCGTTTAGATTGAAATAAAGAAAAAGGGCGCTGAAAGCGCCCTTTTTTAAACCTGAGACCTTAAATTAAAGATCGAAAGTTTTAGACCAAGTTGCTGCAAAGATCAGATCGTCAGCAAAGGCTTCTGTCGTTACAGTTGGAGAAGCGTCTGGATTATCAACGATTTGGCTGGCAGTCAGAGTCACTTCGTCAGAGACATACAAAGAGATGTCTAAGTGAGTCATGCTGTCATCAGTTGGGTTTGGGAGATCCCAGATACCTAAGGTAACACCAATCAAGTCAGTACTGTAGCCTAATGCATAGTACATAGAACCTGATACGGTATTGGTTCCATTACCATATGCATCTGCATCAGTAGAGTTTTCACCTTGTAGGTTGCTAGCAATTTGCAAGCTGGCAGGTCCTGCTGAGAAAGTAAGAATTAATTCTGACAGGTCACCAATATCTTCTGCGGGAGAAGTAGTCTGACCAGTATTTCTTGGGTAGTTATAATCAATTAACTGAATATCATAACCAAAGCCTTCAACTTCACCAGAAAAACCAACATACAAATCGTATTCTTGGTTACCTGAAGCGCCTTCAGAAGAAGCCCAGATGCCGCCGTAAAGACCCATATCGTGTGAGTAGTCCAGGCTACCAGAGACTTGTGGGTTGCTGTTGCTTAGGTTTTGTCCGCGCCATAGGTACATATTGGAAGCTGCAATAGTGCTGGAAACGCCGGCTGACGCAACCATGGGTACAGTTGAAGCAGCGAGCCCCATTGCAACAGCAGCAGCTAAAGGACTGATTGAAATGCTAGGTTTCATTAAGGATTACCCCCAATCGAAAATTATTACGAAATCCAACTCTGTGTTCGTTCCATGAACTTGACTCACAAAGCCAGGCTAATTGCTCAACAACTCCGTTGCTGAGAGAGCGATAAACATATCAGAAAAAAAATCAGTGCACAAAGTTAAATAGCTGATTTTAGAGAAGATGGCGGCTTTTTTGATCTATAAGGCCAAAAAAAATCAAAGCCACAGGTGATCGATCAACAAGGCGATAAAAAGTGCGAAAAGATAAATGATGGAATAGCCGAACATCTGCATGGCTATTTTGCTTTTGTGAGGCGCTTCTAAAGGCATCCATTTAAGGCGAGTCGCGTAGTAAAGGAAAACGGCATTTAATAATGTCACGCTAAGAGTGTAAAAAAGTCCGGTCATTTGCGCGATGAAAGGTAAGTAGCTGACGGCGGCTAGCAACCAGGTGTACAGCAAAATACTGGTTTTCGTGAAATCAATGCCGTGCGTCACGGGCAACATTGGAATTTTAGCTTTTGCATATTCTTCTTTCTTGGCTACCGCTAAGGCCCAGAAATGCGGGGGGGTCCAAACGAAGATGATCAGCACCAGCAAGAGCGCATGAGGGTGAATTTCATTGGTGACCGCGGTCCAGCCGAGCAGTGGTGGCAGGGCTCCGGCTAAGCCGCCGATCACGATATTCTGTGGTGTGGCCCTTTTTAAATAAAAGGTGTAAATCACGGCATAACCGACCATGCCTGAAAATGTCAGCACGGCAGTGAGTCGGTTAACAAATACCTCAAGAATGAGAAGTGAGATTAAGCATAAGCCAGTGGCAAAGAGTAGTGCTTTGGTGTTGCCAATTTTACCGGTGGCAACTGGGCGTTTTGACGTGCGGGCCATCAGAGTATCAATTTTGTGGTCAACCACGTGGTTGATGGCGGCGGCGCCACCCATGGAGAGCGAAATCCCAAAAAGGGCCGTGATAAACAAACTCAGAGGAATGGGGTCTAACGTGGCCAAGCGCATGCCAATGACCGTTGTGATCAACATCAATGCGACTACCTTGGGTTTGGTCAGCTCAAGGTAGTCTCGCCATAAAGAGAGCTCATAAAAAAACTTACTGAGTAAAGATGGTCGATGGAGCTTTACGGAAGGGGTCGTTGCCACGGTTGAACTCTCTTATATTGATATGACTGTATAACTAAGTTAACTCTATTGCGCGTTTAAAATTGCGCGTATAAAGGCTATTGTGCGTTTAAAGGTTGTAGCATGGGTTTGGGTTGAGGTGGTGCTACTTTTTTTGACGGTTGGGTTTCTGTTCTAGAAAAGAGGCTGAGGTTGACCAGAGTCGCAAACAGTAAACAGCCAACCAGGTTGTGCAGTACCGCAATTGTGAGGGGCACATTAAACACGACATTACTGATGCCCAGCAGCATTTGTATGCTGAGTAATCCTGCAATCAAGAGCGCCATTTTTTTAAGTAAAATGTTTTGGGTTTTCCATAAACTGAAAATTAAAATGGATAAAACCAAGGTTGTGATCGCCGCACCAATGCGATGGGTGACATGAATGGTGATTTTGGTGTCTGTACCAAGGTGAGGTGCGAACTCATAATCGGCAGTGTTGTGTCCCCAGAGCTGAAAAGCGGACTTTAAATTGATGTGTTCTTGCCAGCCAGCGTTACAAATGGGTAATTCTGTGCAAACGGCTGCTGCATAGTTGGCTGCTGTCCAGCCTCCTAAAGCGACCTGAGTGATTGTTACTAGGGTGCCAATAAAAAGCATTTTTTTAAGGTGTTTGGGCATAAATTGCAGCATCTTTAACGCGGGCAATTTTTGCTTAAACACCAGCAGGGCCAGCAAGGTAAAGGTGGTAAAGCCTCCTAATAGATGCCCCATCACAACGGTAGGGAATAAACCCATTGTGACTGTCCAAGCTCCTAAAAGCGCTTGGAAAATTACCAGCCCTAACAAAAGTAAAGGGATCGAGCCGACCTGTTTTTTGGTTTTTGCTGGTAAAGCAAAGCGAAACAAGAACAGCCCCAGGATGAGTAAGCCCAGTGTGCCAGCTAAGTACCGATGAATCATTTCGTACCAAGCTTTTACAACTTCGAGCGGTCTTTCAGGATGACTGGCGGCGGCTTGCTCTGCTGCGCCTGGGCCGCTGGGTACTAAGAGTTGCCCATAACACCCTGGCCAATCAGGGCATCCGAGCCCGGCGTCTTTTAATCGAGTGAGGGCGCCCAGGGTTACCACAGAAAAAGCAAAAATTAATGTAAAGACACTCAGTCGTTGAAACCAAAGCTGACTCCTTGACGCAGGGTTCGACATGATATCGGGCCTCTTGGTGTAAATGTAATTCAGTTGCTGTTAAGAACTTTGATATCTGAAACTGGGGTCAGCCTATTCGAGATACTTTCAGCAAATACTTTAAATCTTGTAATATTTTTTTACCGGCCAAAATGGCTTCTCGCTCATTTTCATAAGCAGGGTACTTCAGCATGGCTTGGTTCATGGGGTCGATTAACCAGACAAAAGCATGATCATTTGTAATAGTGGCCAGTTCGTCATTAGCTGAACCGACTTCAATCCGCTTCATATTGGGAAAGGTGGTGGTTAATAGGTCATTGAATTCTGAATTCAGTGAATTTTGATAAAAGAGGGCGCGTTTGATGCGCTTTTGGTTGGGACCTAGTGCCTTGTGAACTTGTCGCATTTGCATCAATGCGTTTTTACAACTGTCTGTGCATTCAGTTGGCGCATGAAAGACCAATGTCCAGGTATGCTCAGGAGAAGCAGACGTGGCTTTTAAGGAAGACAGCGATAATGAGTTAAGATCGAGCGGGGGGGTCACCAGTTCACCTTGGACTTTGCTGCCCAGACTTTTCCAAGCCCCACTGTTCAATAAAAAGTTAGCCACGAAGGCTGGAATCAGGAAAAGGCTTAAGATGGCCAATAAGGTTGCTCGAGATTTGAACTTTTTAGAGCGTTTTGCTCTGTTTTCTAGATTCGATGTCAAAGTGCTATCCATTGGCGAGTCAGTCAGGTTTGTTCTTGGTGATGGGCTGAAATCCATTAAATAAGGGCAAAATATAATCTTTTTTTACTGAAATTTAAACCATTATTGAGACCTCTGAGTCGATAATCTTATCTATCCTTATGTATAAGTCAGTAGTTTCAGTACGTGTGTGTATACGGAGTCATTTTGCAATCATTTCCTTGGTTAGGGCGATTACAGGAAGCCGCGTTGGTAGTGGATCAAAATGGAAACATTTTATTCCATAACGCGGTTTTGTTGCGCATGGTAGACGCCGAAGACCAAGATTTTATTGGTTGCTCCATCATCGATGTCGTACCAGGTTTAAAGCCTTTGTTTAAATTCCCCTTGGCGCCGCAATTAAAGTCTCAGGCTCAAGTGGATGGTTTGATTGAGGTCAATGGTCGTCGCTTGAACTGTTTTTTGTATCCCGAAATTGTCAAAGGGGATGCGACAAGAAGCCTTATTTTGATTGGCCTTGAACAAGCCGATCAAATGTTTCAATCCGTTTTGGACAGTATCCCTTCTCGAGTTTTCTGGAAAAACCGAGAATTACATTACGAAGGCTGCAACCAATTGTTTGCGATGGATGCTGGAGTGGGAAAATCAGCCAATATTATTGGAAAAACCGATTTTGATTTGGCTTGGACGCCAGAGCAAGCGCAACAATTTCGCAGCGATGATCTGGAGGTTATTCAAACAGGGGTATCCAAGTTGGATTATGAGGAGCTGCAAAACCACCCTGATGGAGGCACTTATTGGTTACAGACGTGCAAAATCCCACTCAGAGACAGCGCTGGAAATGTCATGGGGGTGATAGGCACTTATACTGACATTACGGAGCGAAAAGCCTATCAGCAAGAAATGGAGTATCAAGCGTACCACGATTCGCTAACGGGATTGCCAAATCGCAGGCAGTTAACTCGAGAGCTCGGTGATTTGATGGGAAAGACGAGGACTGGGGTTTCGGCGCTATTTTTTGTTGATTTGGATTACTTTAAAACCGTTAACGATACTCTAGGGCATCAATTGGGTGATCAAATCCTGAAGCAGGTGGCGGCTCGAATCTGCTCTGTCGTTGGTGATAAGGCATTAGTTTGCCGTTTGGGAGGCGATGAGTTTGGTATTTTGAGTGGTGCACGTGTTGTGGATGGTGATGTTCAAGAAATGTTAGAACAATGCAATGCAACTCAAATTGCGAAAGATCTCATTTTATCGTTGATGCTGCCTTTTAAGGTTGAGCACCATACGGTGTCACTCGGAGCCAGTATCGGGATTAGCTTGATCGCATCCAGAGACAGTGACGGGCATGAAAAACTCCGCCAAGCGGATATTGCTATGTTTGTTGCCAAAGAAAAGGGGCGTAATCAATTTTGTTTTTATACCCCTGAGCTGGGTGAACGCATCTCTGGTAAACATGATTTACAAATACAGTTAAAACAAGCCATCAAAAATCAGGAGCTGGCCGTTTATTTTCAGCCACAACTGAATGCAAATCATGAAGTGATTGGCGCGGAGGCTTTGGTCCGCTGGTTTCACCCTGAAGTGGGGTATATTCCACCGAATACCTTTATTACTATTGCGGAGCAGACCGGGCAAATTTATTCAATCGGACAGTGGGTAATGGCCGAGTCGTTCCGGATGCTCAAAGAATGGCGAAAAAAACTGCCTGAAGACTCGCCTTTTATCCTGGCCATGAATGTGAGCCCTAAGCAGTTTGAGCAACAAGATTTCATTGCCAATGTGCAGCGGATGTTAGTGAAATTCGATTTGGAGCCTCGTTGGATCCAACTTGAAATAACGGAAAGTTTGCTGGTTGTAAATGCGGTTGAGGTTGAGGCAAAACTCAACTCTTTGCGACGATTGGGCTTTACAGTAGCGATTGATGATTTTGGTACGGGCTTTTCCTCGTTAAGCTATTTAGCCAAACTGCCATTAGATAAGTTGAAGATTGATAAAAGTTTTATCTGTGATATTAAAAGCGATACGAAATGCGCCACCATCGTTGAAACCATTATCTTAATGGCCGAAAAGCTTGGGCTGTCAGTGATCGCTGAGGGTGTTGAAACCATGGCGCAACGCGCTTTTCTGTTGGATCATGGGTGTCAGGAGTTTCAAGGGTATCTGTATTCCCCGGCGATTGAGCATGATGCCTTTGAGCAGCTGCTACTGGGTAAAAATATCGTACCGCAACAAAAAGCCAGCTAAGATTTTAGATTGGATTTAACGCTTTGAAATCCATAAATGCCAATGAGGATCAGGGCAAAGCACCACCATTGAAAAGCATAGCCGAGGTGTTTGTCGGCGCTGATGCCAATTTCTTTGAGAGGCGCCCATTTGTTTATTATCGGGGCACCAAGTTGTATCTCTGGAACGCTTTGAGCGTATCTTAAAATAAAAGGGTAAAGGTTAAACTGAAAGTCTTGGCTGAGGTACTGAAGATCTAAGTTTGGCAGTATCAAATGAGAGGATGATTCCCAAAGGCCTTTGTCATTGAGGGTAAATAAGCCAGATGGTGGTACATGATAGCGGCCTGTCAGAGTGAGTGGTTTCGAAGGCAGTGTCACGCTGGGATAAGGGGTCCGTTGATTATTGATAAAAGGGTGCCACCCTAGATTCACCACCAGGTGAGGGCCGATACCATCGTCATGATCATCAAAAAAACCGAGAACTTCATAGCCGGCTTGACCATTTTGAATTCGGTTATCCAATAAAATATGTTTTTGAAATAAAAATTGACCTTGCACATGGCCGTGAGAATCATTTAAACCTTGGAAGACCTTGTTATAATGTTGATCAGCTTCACTTAAAGTGAACGGTTTTTCTGTGCTTAAACGGTTTAAACGGTCGATCTCAAGCTCGAGCAGCTGACGCTGTTTGGCTTTGTTGAATTGCCATTGGCCAAGCGAGAGAAAGACGCAAAAGAGAAGAATAAAGCACAGTAATAAAAACCAGGAAGATTGAAATTGCCAGGGGCCGAGGTAAAGCGTGAAGAGACGTTTTTTGGGTGGCTGTGGCAGATGAGTCATAGGTGATGGGATTTAAAAAGCAAACTCAAATCGAGATCAATGTCATGTTTAAAATTATCGTGTTTATATTATTTGCCTTCATCGTTTTTAATTTATTCAGTGGGCTGTTTTATTTGGTAAAGAAGGAAGGTGATTCGAAAAAAATGGTTCGGTCTTTATCGTGGCGAGTGGGCTTGTCGGTGGCTTTGGTTGTCTTTTTGATTATAAGTGCCGCGATGGGGTGGATATCACCCCACGCTTTGGCTTGATATTGAACGTTGAGAAATAAATAGGTTTTACAGCCAGTAAACCACAAAGAATAAAAAGATCCACACAACGTCGACAAAGTGCCAATACCAGGCTGCTGCTTCAAATGCAAAGTGGTTATCTTGAGTGAAATGGCCTTTAGCTGTTCGAACCCACATCACTGCCAGCATGATCGCACCAATAGTGACGTGTAAGCCGTGGAATCCCGTGAGCAAGAAAAAGAGCGAACCATAGATACCAGCACCCAGGGTTAAGCCCAAATCATTGTAGGCGTGATAGTACTCATAGGCTTGAACGCCCATAAAAATAAAGCCCAGAATAATACAAATGCCTAGGTTAATAAGAAGCTTTTGTTTTTTGCCCTCGGTCATGGCGTGATGAGCTATGGTGAGAAAAATACCACTGGTCAAGAGTAATAGGGTATTAATCAAAGGCAGAGGCCAAGGCCCCATGGCCTTCAACTCACGGTTGTCTGGCGTTGTTTCGAGTGGCCACATGGCTTGAAAGCCGGGCCAAAGCAATTCATGGGTCATTGCATTGCTGCCTTCACCCCCAAGCCAAGGAATGGTGAGTATTCGCGTGTAGAATAAGGCACCAAAAAAAGCACCGAAGAACATAATTTCAGAGAAGATGAACCAAATCATGCCCATTCTGTAGGAAACATCCATTTGGGCGCTGTTTAAGCCGGCTAGGCTTTCTTTAACGGTGTCGCTAAACCAGCCAAACATCATAAAAATAACCATGGCGATACCCGTTAAGAGAATCCAGCCACCCAGTGTGCCATCATTTTCTACTACGCCGGTGCTTTGTTGAATAAATTGGCCAGCCCCAATAACGGTGATAAACATCGCAACTGAAGCCACAATCGGCCATATGCTTTGTTCGGGCACATAATAGTGGGTGGTCTTATTGGACATAATTAAGCCTCTTCAGCAGGGGATTTGTCAGTAATATCGTAAAGAGTATAGGAAATGGTGATGGTGTTGATGGTATCAGGCGTGTCTTCAGCTAAATAAAATGTCATTGGCATGGATTTCGATTCCAGCGCTTCTAAGGGTTGTTTGTTAAAGCAAAAGCACTCCATTTTTTTGACGTATTGCGCACTCTCGGGTGGCGATATTGAGGGGATGGCCTGTGCGATAACTTTTTCATTGCTGGGATTTCGGACGATGAATTCGGTTTTGTAAGATTGCCCAGGAGTCACCATTAAGCTGCGGACATTGGGGTTAAAATCCCAATCAATACTTGGGTTGTTGTGCGTCACCAGCTGCACTTTTACCGTACCTGTCGCGCTCTGAGGTGTGCCAGTAGAGCCTGTCGTTGAGCTTGTAGAGTCAGTGGGCAGGGCTTGTGGGGTTAGAGATACTTTTCCATTAAGCCCTGTCCAATCACAAAAGGCATCATAGAGCGGGGGCATCACAACAAAGGCAAACGCAAACATTAAAGGAATCACCGAGAACAAGCCGATCAACAGTGGCAGGTGGTTCGCTTTTTGGGTGCTAGGGTTTGCAGGTTGAGCTGTGCTCATAATGATGTAATGCCCCTTGAGTATCTTCTTACACTTAAAATTATCGAATCACAGGTGGGGTAGTGAAACTGTGGTAGGGTGCGGGTGATGGTAGCGTCCATTCCAGACCTTCGGCACTTTCCCAAACTTGATCCGTTACTGGCTTGCCTTTCTTTTTAATGCAGGCTTGCCACAGTACGGCTACCAGAATCAGCTGACTTAGGCCGAAACCAAAACCACCGATACTGACCCAAAAATTAAGGTCGGCAAATTGCAGTGAGTAATCCGGAATTCTTCTAGGCATGCCTGCAAGACCGATAAAGTGCATTGGGAAGAACAGTAGGTTAACGAATACCAGCGAAGACCAGAAATGCAGCTTTGCCAAGGTTTCATTAAACATAACGCCAGTCCATTTGGGTAACCAGTAATAAACACCGGCCATGATGCCAAAGATGGCGCCACTGACTAATACATAGTGGAAGTGAGCGACCACAAAATAAGTGTCATGATATTGCTGGTCAGCTGGAGTAATCGCCAGCATTAAGCCGGATAAGCCGCCTATGGTAAATAAAACCACAAAGGCGATCGAAAACAGCATGGGAACTTCAAACGTCATCGAGCCTTGCCACATGGTGGCGACCCAGTTAAATACTTTCACGCCGGTTGGCACCGCAATTAACATGGTCATGTACATAAAAAAGAGGTTACCTGCGAGTGGTAAGCCGACAGTGAACATGTGGTGTGCCCATACAATGAAAGATAAAAAGGCGATCGAAGCGGTTGCGTACACCATGGATGCGTAGCCAAACAGAGGCTTGCGAGTGAATGTCGGAAGAATCGCAGAGACGATGCCAAAAGATGGCAAGATCATGATATAGACTTCAGGGTGACCAAAAAACCAGAAAATATGCTGGAATAAGACAGGGTCGCCACCGCCGGCCGCGTCAAAGAAACTGGTGCCGAAGTGGCGGTCAGTCAGCATCATAGTGACTGCGCCAGCCAGAACAGGCATCACGGCGATTAATAGAAAAGCGGTGATCAGCCACGTCCAGACGAACAAAGGCAGTTTCATCATGGTCATACCTGGGGCACGTAAATTGACGCTGGTGACCACAACATTAATCGCACC
>CAZECE010000091.1:0-3508 GCA_964510525.1 uncultured Pseudomonadales bacterium
AGGCTTTGGATCACCTATATCAGTTGTTGAAGTTACGGTAATTAGTTGCGGCACCCGTTGCGGCACCCGTTGCGGCATTAGATGGCTTTGATTTAAAGAGGCTTTGGCCTAAATCATGCTTTCCTTGAAGATCATTTTGAGTGTCAGTCGTTATTGTGAGCGGTTTTTGAGAGTCACTCGGTGTTAATAATAAGGGGTAGCTGATTATTATGAGCAATATAGCATCTTGGTCATTGGCAACAGCTGAGACCCCGAGGCCTGATTCGCGGCCTAGGGTTGTGAGTGAGGAAAATCTGTCATCATTACACTCAGTGTCACCCTGGCCTGCAGAGGGTCGTTTTTCACAGGCGTTTTTACAAGACATGCGACACGCTCTCGGGGCACAATCCAATATTCAGGAATCCAATTGGGCGCTTGGTTTGTATTGGGCGACAGCCCTTTGGCTTGTTAATAAAGCGAATGCCACTACCCCTTTTGGGTTGAAGGACTTTGTTAATTGGGCTGCGAATAATCAAGGATACAGTGAACAGGATTTTAAAAAATGCGAAGTTATCATATTGCATGCCTTGAAGTGGCAGATAAACCCTCCTGTTCCCTCTGACATGATTGTGCCGGTGGTACATGGTATGCCTACGTTATTGGAAGCTGAGAAACAAAGCGTCTGTGAGCTGACTTTGCAGCAACTGGCAGCCAGAAGTTCGCTTGAGGATCTTGAGTTTCATCAGTGTAACCCAAAGGAGCTGGTGGTGTGCGCCATTTTAAACAGCATGGAGATCCTGAATAAAAAAACGAAAGATTATTATGAGCTACAAAAAGAATTTAGCGAGTTCAAACTCGCGGTACCTTTTCTTGATCATGTTAAGGAAAGGCTGAAACGTGCGATAAGGGCGATGTATTAATAGCGCCAATAATCATATCAGTCAATAATTACACGAATGGGTGGTTGCTGTAGGGAGGGCTGTGATATAAATAGCGCCTCTAAAATAATGACTGGAGAAGAAGAATGAAAGGTTTTAACAAAATTTTAGCGGCTACTGGGCTGTTTGCTTTATCTGGGGCCGTGGCATTGCCTGGCTTAGTAGCAGCTCAGGACTACCAAACCGAAGTCATGGGCGGGTATGCGACCATTGATCAAGGAGCAATAGACAGCAGCCTCTTCAGTGTTGATGGTACGTATTACCTCGAGCGGGTTTCAACACAGCGTGTTCCGCTGTCAGAAGCGGCGTTTTTAAGTCAGGTTTCCTCATTAAGCGTTGGTTATGCCCGCACTGAAACGGACACCACCTTAGGTCGAGATTTGGAAGGTGATTTATTTGGCTTTTCAGGTCGGATTGTGATGCCGGAAGGGGTGATTGTTGGGGGTGGCCTTACCACGGGGGAAGTGGATGTCACCACTACTCGGGAAGTGGATCTGGATGCGTTTTCATTTTTGTTAGGCGCGTACCTCAATGAGAACAGTTCGGTAGAGGGTGTTTTTTCACGCTCGTCGATTGGGGATTTCGACACCGATACCTTTGGTGCTCGATTTAAAACCGTGCAACCGCATCAAGGCGAATCCAGCTATGGTTTAGCCGCTGGTCTTTATCGTTCAGAAGACGACAGTGACGAAGATGCGGTGACGATTGACCTGGATGCCGACTATTTTCCAACTCAGATGGTTGCCTTAGGCGTTGGCTTGGAAATCGTGTCAGCGGACAGTGCCTTTGACGAAGGTGAGGCGTTTGAGTTTTCGATCGAAGCCTTTATTGATCCAATGATTGCGTTGGGTGCTTCGTTTGAAACGTTCTCTCCTGAAGCTGGTAATGATGTGGATACGTTTGCGTTCTGGGGCAAAATCCGAATGTAATTAAATCCGCATTTAATAAAATCTGCTTTAATATTAATTAAACCTCAAGGAAATACTCAAAGGAATAAAAGGGCAAGGACGCCAATGACTACAGAGATACATGCTTCACGTATTTTTACCGAACCCGAAGCTGCCGAACGACGAGCCGCTTTACTGCCTCAAATTTTGGACTGTGTTCAGCAGGTTAAAGAGGTTGATGGTGGGTACAGTCTGAAGTTTATGGCCGATTTGGAAACCATGATTTTGGTGATGGATTGGTTGCTTTTAGAACGGACATGTAATGCGTTTTTGCGATTTAAACTCTCGATCGAATCGAATGCGGGGCCTTCTTGGGTTGATATCACTGGCCCGGCAGGCACTCAAGACTTCTTAAAAACTGAATTCGCGCTCTCTCGTTGGCTGTAGTAAAACTCCGTCATTCCGTGCTTGACACGGAATCCAGAGCTGGAGGCACGGGGTCAACATTTTCAAAAAGCTAATTTTGCACGCATACCCCTGGATCCTGTGGTCAAGCCACAGGATGACGAAGACGGTAGGGTTTAAAAAATGCTCGAGAGCCCTTAGTAATGCCTATCAATTGTGGTTAGAATAATTGCATGTCACAAGATCAAACCACACAATTTAATGACTTAACCTATGCGATAAGGCTGTGGGGAGAGCCTTCCAATCCCAGTATTTTAATGACCCATGGTTGGCTGGACAATGTGGCCAGCTTTGATGCGATCGCATCGATTCTTTCTGAACATTATTTCCTGATTGCGGTTGATTTACCCGGTCATGGTCTCACGGACCACCTGCCAGCCGGAGTGAACTACCATTTTTTAGAAATGGTGATGGATTTGGCGGGGTTATGCCAGCACCTGGAAGCCGAACTTGAGTGTTTGCCGATCCGTCGGTTGTTGGGGCACTCGATGGGTGGCAGTTTGTTTACGTTATTGGCATCGATCCAACCGGAGCGATTTGATTATTGCATGACGCTGGAATCGCTGGGCCCGACCACGTTGTCGGATGATTCGGATGTCGTTAATACCTTAGCCAAGGCGGCTGAGGCGAAGTACTTTCGTGAATCGCGTGAGCCGGTGGTTTACCCGGACATTGCGGCGGCGGTGAAGGCGCGTCGGCTGGGTGGTTTTGCGATGACGGAAGCTGCTGCCACACGTATTTGTGAGCGCAACTTAAAGCCGGTGACTGGGGGCTGGGTGTGGTCAACCGACGCGAGGTTAAGGCGCCCTTCGATGATACGTTTGACGTCGCGCCAGGTGTTGGCGTTTCTGAAAGCGTTAAGCTGTCCGTTGTTGGTGATCGAAACAGAGGATGGTTGGTTAAAGCATATGACTGACTTGCCAGACCGGCTGGCGGCCGTGAAGCGATTGCACTACCACAAGCTTCCGGGTGGGCATCACGCCCACATGGAAGCGCCGGCGGCATTGTTTGCGGAAAAAATTCAAACGTTTTTGTCATCTGATTAGGGTTGAGCACCAAACCAAATAGCTTTTCCGTGGTTATTTTGAGGTAAAGAACCATCCGCGTTTAAAACATTAAAGCCATCGCCTGCTTTGATCGCGTTGTTTGGCACATAATCGGTTGGCTTACCGCTAGCCCCTTGAAAAGCCGATCGTAAGATCAGTTTGCTTAAGTGCATAGCTGGGTGACGGTCGGAAT
>CAZECE010000092.1:0-22093 GCA_964510525.1 uncultured Pseudomonadales bacterium
GGTAATGCTGGCTTTGTTGCTCATGATGTCGGCGGGCTTGCCATGAGCGACAACCTGACCACCGTGGACGCCAGCACCGGGGCCGATATCGAACACGTAGTCAGCCTCGCGTATGGCCTCCTCATCGTGCTCGACCACAATGACTGTGTTGCCGAGGTCTCTTAAATTAATCAAGGTATTCAACAGGCGTTCATTGTCGCGTTGATGCAAACCAATGGAGGGTTCATCTAACACATACATCACGCCCACTAAGCCGGCGCCAATCTGGCTGGCCAAACGAATGCGTTGCGCTTCACCGCCTGACAGTGTGCCCGCTGTACGATCGAGAGACAAATACTCCAAGCCAACGTTCATCAAAAAGCTCAAGCGTGCATTAATTTCTTGCAGAATTTTGTCCGCGATTTCGAGTCGCTTGCCGGTAAAGTGAAAACTCTGCATCAGTTCTTGAGCCCCTTCAATCGAGAGCTCGGTGAGTTGCGGTAGGGTGGTTTCTTCGATTTTAACGCACCGCGCATTGGCGTTCAGTCGGGTGCCATCGCAGCTTGGGCATGCGGATTCGGTGCGGTATTTGCCGAGGTCTTCTCGTAGGCTGTTTGAGTCGGTTTCATAATACCGGCGTTGCATATTGGGTAAAATGCCCTCAAACGGGTGGTTGCGCTCGAAGGCTTTGCGCCGATCGTTGCGATACGAAAATTGAATGCTTTCTTTACCACTGCCATTTAATACGATGTCTTGATATTTTGGTGGCAGATCACAAAAGGCAGTATTGAGACTGAAGTCGTAATGTTTGGCGAGCGCCTCTAACGTTTGAAAGTAGTAGCCGTTATTGCGATCCCAGCCACGAATGGCGCCTTCGGCCAAACTTAAGTCGGCATCTCGCACCACTTTGTCGGCATCGAAATAGAAGTGTGATCCCAGTCCATCGCATTGCTGACAGGCGCCGGCCGGGTTATTAAAAGAGAAAATTCGAGGTTCCAGTTCGGTGAGACTGAAGTCGCACTCAGGGCAGGCGTAGCGGGCGGACAATAATTGTTGCTTGTCTTCTGCGTCCATTTCGACGATGTACACCAATCCGTCGGATAAGCGCAATGCGGTTTCAAGGGATTCGGCAATGCGTAAGCTCAAGTCTTCGCGGACTTTAAAGCGGTCGATGATGGCATCGATGGTGTGTTTTTGGTTTTTATTCAGTTTAGGTGTGTCTTCTAAGTCGCAGATTTTGCCGTCGATGCGTGCGCGGATAAAACCTTGGGTCCGCAAGGTATCTAAAATGTTGTGATGCTCGCCTTTGCGATCGCGGATCATCGGAGAGAGGATCATCAGCTTGGTGCCTTCGGGATAATTTAAAATCATATCCGTCATTTCGCTGATGGTTTTGGCTTCCAATGGGGTGGCGTGTGTTGGACAGTGTGGAATGCCTACGCGGGCAAACAACAACCTTAAATAGTCGTAAATCTCGGTGATGGTGCCGACGGTCGATCGTGGGTTGTGGGATGTGGATTTTTGTTCAATAGAGATCGCAGGAGAGAGACCTTCGATGTGGTCAACATCGGGTTTTTCCATCAAGGCCAAAAATTGACGTGCGTAGGCGGAAAGGGACTCCACATAACGTCGTTGCCCTTCGGCATAGAGCGTATCGAAGGCTAATGAGGACTTGCCGGAACCGGAAAGGCCGGTGATCACAATGAGCTTGTCTCTGGGAATAGACAGAGAAACGTTCTTTAAGTTGTGGGTCTTAGCCCCTTGAATGACGATGTTTTCCATGAAAATGAAGGTGTCCGCAGGCAAAAGCGAGCATTATATCGAATTCTGATTGGCTGGGGTACAATGCCTCTCTTTCCTGAATCGTGATCCTTTCTGAATGAATTCAATTGAACGCAGAACCGCTTTAAGTGTGGCCAGTCTGATGGCGTTGCGGATGCTGGGCCTTTTTTTGTTGATCCCCGTGTTGCCCGTGTTGGCGCTTAAAGAGCCTGGTGCGACGCCAGCGTTGGTAGGCTTGGCGGTGGGCATTTACGGCCTGACACAAGCGGTGTTGCAGCTACCCTTTGGTTGGCTGTCCGATCGCTGGGGTCGTCATGCGTTGGTGGCGGTTGGGTTGTGCATGTTTGTGTTAGGCGGTGTTGTTGCGCATTTTAGCACCAGTATTTACGGCATTATTTTAGGGCGGGCGTTGCAAGGCGGGGGCGCTATTGCATCGGCCTTGATGGCCTTGTTGGCTGATGTCTCGCGTGAGGAGCAACGCTCGAAAGTCATGGCCATTGTCGGGATGAGCATTGGGGCGAGCTTTATGCTGGCTATTGTGATGGGGCCGGTGTTGGCGCAATGGTGGAATTTATCGCAGTTGTTTTTATTCACGGCTTGTGCAGGGTTGTTGGGATTAGCCGTTTTGTATTGGGCGGTACCTAAACCCTCAGTTATTCAAGCGGCTGAGCCTGAAACTTCTGAGCCTGGAACCTATGAGAGAGGCGCCTTACAGTCGTTATCGACGATGCCGTTTCGTTTGGCCGCGAAGCAATGTTTATCGTCGCGGCCGCTGGTGATGCTGATGGGCTCTGTGTGTTTGTTGCATTTGTTGATTACGGCGGTGTTTGTGTTGTTTCCGACCTGGCTCGATCAGCAATACGGTTGGCCCTTGGAGAGCCATTGGAAAATTTATTTGCCGCTTATCTTTTTGGTTTTTCTGTTTGTGTTTCCGGTATTGGGCGTGGTTGAAAAATGCCGCATGCACCGAGGATTAATGGTGTTGGCGTTTACGGTGTTTGGGGTGTCAATTGGCAGCTTTGGAGTGGATGCTTTGGGATTTTCGCAATTGTTATTTGGGTTTTTCTTGGTCTTTTTGGCGTTCAGCTTATTGGAAGCCGTGCTGCCGTCGTTGGTCAGTCGAGTGGTGCCGCCTAATATTAAGGGTACAGCGCTGGGCTTGTTTTCTACGTCGCAATTTTTAGGGGCCTTTTTGGGTGGCAGCGTTGCAGGTTTAGCTTCTCAGTTTGATGCCCTAGGTGTGTTTTTTGCCATTGTGTTGGCTTGCTGTGTGCTGTGGGGGCTTGGGGTCTGGTTGGGGTTTCCCCAGGATGTTAAGGCTGTGTCCTTGGCGAATGTGGAGCGGTAATGGTTTTGAGCGCCATCGGCTTCATGCTATAGTGCCGAAAATTTTGTCTTGGTGTTGAGGTGTTGTTATGGCCAGAGGGATTAATAAAGTTATCTTAGTTGGAAATATTGGGCAGGATCCAGAGGTGCGTTTTATGCCAAGTGGCGGGGCGGTGTGTAACCTCTCGCTGGCAACCTCTGATTCTTGGAAAGACAAGCAAACCGGTCAAATGCAAGACCGTACTGAGTGGCATCGGTTGGTGTTTTTTAACCGGTTGGCGGAAATTGTGGGCCAGTATTTGCGCAAAGGCAGTAAGATTTACGCTGAAGGCAGTCTCAGAACGCGTAAATGGCAAGATCAGCAAGGTCAAGAACGAACCACGGTCGAAATAGTGGTCAGTGACATGCAAATGTTGGATGGCCGTGGTCAAATGGGGGATGCGCCTGCAGGTGGGGATGGGTATCAAAATTACTCGAATAACCCATCGTCTCAATCTATGTCGGGATCAAATAACGTGGCCCCAGCGTCTTCGCCCTCAGGTGGTTTTAGCGGTGCGCCTCAAGCGCCAGCTGCTGCTGAACCAGCTTTGACCGATTTTGATGATGATATTCCGTTTTAAGTTGATTGACTGCACACAAAACTTCGTGCTTCTTCTGTTAACGTCTTGCGAAGCTCGGCTTCTATCTTGGGTAAATAGTCACTAATAATGGCGTCGACATGTTGTTGGATCTGACCATCCAGCTGTTGCAGGCGCTTAATGTTGAGTTTGGCTTTGCCGGTTAATGGCTTCAGCATCGATGACTCTTTGACCTTTTTTTGCATTTTGTTGGACAGTAGGTTTTGCTGCTTTAAATATTGATCCGCTAATTTTTTTTGCGTGCCTAAGCTGGCTGATTGAATGGCAATGAGTTCTGCTTGAGGTTGTTCAGCTATAGTTTGTTCTGCAGTTTGTTTAGCATGAGTGTTTAGCGTAGGGATGAGCAAGTTGATTTGATCAGCGAACTGCTCTTGGGACTGTTCTTGAGTTTGTGCTTGCATCATTAGAATGGCCTCTGGTTGCTTTGACGTCACTTTTGGTGCGATTTAAAGTACTGAAATTCATTCTAAGGATCTGATGGATGAAAAGGAACCACCCCGGATTCGCGCATGTGCTTCCTCGGGGTGGTGTTTGATGGGTTTGTAAGTTTGCGTAAGGATTGTAAGCGCTGTTACTTGCCTGCTTGCTCTCTAAGGTACTGACATAGCAAGGGTACTGGGCGTCCGGATGCTTGTTTTTTTTGCCACGCCGTGCCGGCAATATCCAAATGTGCCCAAGCGTATTTTTTTGTAAATTTTGATAAAAATGCCGCTGCCGTGATGGTTCCGGCGCCACCGACGCCGATATTCGCCATATCGGCCACTTCGCTGTCGATTTGAGCTTCGTAATCTTTGTTTAAGGGCAGCTGCCAGCAATCATCGTTCGCATGCTCGCCGGCTGTTTTTAACTTGTCGATGAGGTCTTGGTTGTTGCCAAGAACGGCAGACTGATGATGACCCAGGGCAACAATGCAAGCGCCCGTGAGAGTGGCCATATCGATCACGGCTTTGGGTTTGAATTTTTCGACGTAGGTGAGGGTGTCGCAGAGCACGAGGCGGCCTTCGGCGTCAGTGTTCAGGATTTCAACGGTTTGGCCGGACAAGGTTTTGACAATGTCGCCCGGCCGGGTCGCTTTCCCTGATGGCATGTTTTCAGCGGCCGCAATCACACCAATTACATTGATGGGCAGCTTGAGAGCGGCGACTGCCTGCATAACGCCAAAAACCGTGGCTGCGCCACACATATCAAACTTCATTTCGTCCATTTTGGCGCTGGGCTTGATGGATATCCCGCCGCTGTCGAAGGTGATGCCCTTACCGACGAGCACAATAGGGTCTTTGTTGGTTTTAGCGCCTTTGTGAGACAGGGTGATCATTTGGCCCGTTTGGTCGCTGCCTTTAGAGACGGCGACGAAGGCGTTTGCGCCCATTTTGGCCAGTTGAGTTTCGTTGATAACGGTGCAGGATAGGCTGCTGTGTTTACGAGCCAGTGCGCGTGCTTGTTGAACTAAGTAGTTGGGGGTGCAAATATTGCCAGGCATGTTGCCAAGATCTTGTGTCAGCTGCATGCCACTGCTGACGCCTTGCGCGTATTTAAGCGCGGCTCGGGTTTTACTCAGCGGTTGTTGGCTCATCAGGGTGAGGCGAGTCTTGGTTTTGGGGCTGGGTTTTGATTGGGTTTTGAATCGGTCGAATTTATAGTGTTTTTGCAGCAAAATACGGGAGGCAGACTCAAGGCCTTGCTTTGTTAAGGGGAGGTCGTCTATCAGAAGATGCGCTTGGTCCAAGTGTAAGCTTGAAATTAAGTCATCGACTTTGTTTAAGAGCTTTTGTAAGTCTCTTGGTGAAATATGTTTGGTTTTATCCTTGCCGTATTCAGAGCCGTAACTGACAATCAGCAGTTGGTCGGCTTGAATTTGATTGGGTTGTTGAAGAAGTGTCCAGGCGGCCAGTGTGTCGGGCAAATCGATTTGAGTCAGGTGACGTTTAAGTTGATTTTTGGTGGCTTTATTTAAAGCGTTGCCTTGAGATCCCAGCTTTCGTTCTGACCCAACAAACACGATCATGCAAGGCGTTTTGGTCGTTGTAATGGGGCTGTCTTTAATGCTGAGCTGTATCATAAAGCCTCCGATAGGCAGTGGCGTTGGTGTGAGTGTGAAAAGATAAAAATAATCGATAAGTAAAAGGGGCTTATTGGAAATTTGCAAGCTTTTTGCTGTTTTTAGGAAAGAGGTTAGGTAATTCAAGGTGATTATATATCGGTATTTGTCTCGGCAACTGTTTGTCACCACGCTGACGGTGAGTTTTGTGTTGGTGTTTATTTTGGTCGGCGGGCGATTTTTAAAATACATGGAGGAAGCCGCCGAAGGTCGTATTGCTGGCGACGTGTTGCTGGGGATTATGTTGTTTCGTTTGCCAAACTTTTTGGAAATGATTTTACCCTTGGGGCTTTTTTTGGGTATTTTGTTGGCGTACGGGCGACTCTATACAGACAATGAAATGTCGATTTTGCAGACGGCGGGCTTGGGAAATCGGCAGCTTTTAACCCTGACCTTACCTCCAGTGGTGTGCATGATGGTGGTGGTGGGGGTGTTAAGTTTGGGTCTGGGCCCTTGGGGTATGTATCACTCAGAGCGTATTTTAGCGGAGCAAAAAAGTCAGTCAGGGTTGAATACGCTGACGCCGGGTCGGTTTCATGGTGCCCGTTATCAAGATTACGTTATTTACGTTGAAAGTATTGATGATGAGGCGGAAGCGTTGCAAAACGTTTATATGGTTCAGCAGCTGCCGGAGTCTGTTGTGGTGGTCTCGGCCGACCGGGGGCATGTGGTGTACGATGAAAAGCAAGGGCGACGTTTATTGGAGTTGGCTGATGGTCGGCGTTATGAAGGCGGCGCGGGCCAGGGTGATTTCACTGTTATGGATTATGCAACGTACCAAATGAAGTTGGATGATAGCGCTGAGGCTATTGAAATCGATGAGCTCAAAGCGGTCAGTTCGCGGGAGTTATCAAGGCGCGATGATTTGGCTTCAACCGTGGAGTTGCAGTGGCGATGGTCGTTACCGTTGTTAGTGCCGATCATTGCGTGTATTGCGATTCCGCTCAGTCGGGTCAGCCCCAGGCAGGGGCGCTATGCTCATATTTTCCCTTCCATACTGATTTATTTGGCGTACTTGTCGGTATTGAGTGGCACCAAAGGCGCTGTTGAATCGGGCAAAATTCCTCAGGCGTATGGCCTGTGGTGGGTTCATGGTTTATTTGTGGTTGTGGCCGCGTTACTGTTTTCTGGGGAGTGGTTACGGCGGGTGCGGCTAAAGCAGCGTTGAAAAAACTTGCTCCGCAGCAATCAGCGTTGTTTCGATGATGTCTGGGCTATGGGCCAGCGACATAAAGCCGGCTTCATAAGCTGAAGGCGCCATATAAATCCCCGCTTCCAGCATGCCGTGAAAGAATTGCTTGAAACGGTTTAAATCACAACCCATGACATCCGAAAACGAGTTTATTGATGTTTGTTCGGTAAAGAATAGGCCGAACATGGTGCCGGCTTGTTGTGTGGTAAACGGAATGCCGTTTTTATTGGCTGCGGCCTGTAGTCCCTCTAGCAATTGAGTGGTGGCGCTGACAATGCTGTCGAATACTCCGGGTTGGCACAGCTCGGTGAGGGTGGTGAGCCCTGCGGTGGTGGCTATGGGGTTTCCGGATAAGGTGCCGGCTTGGTAGACGGGTCCATTGGGAGCAAAGTGTTCCATGAGCTTTGCTGAGCCGCCAATGGCACCCATGGGCATACCACCGCCAATGACTTTACCCAGCGTGGTCAGGTCGGGGGTGACATCAAATAATCCTTGAGCGCATTGCAAATCCACTCGAAAGCCGGTCATGACTTCGTCAAAAATCAGCAAGCTATCATGCTCGGTGCAGCAGTGCCTGAGGGTTTGGAGAAATTCTGGTGTGGGTAACACCAGGTTCATATTGCCGGCAACGGGTTCCACGATGATGCACGCAATATCGGCGCCGTGTTTTTCGAAGCAGGCTTTGACGGCTTCGGCGTCGTTGTACGTTAATGTGAGGGTGTGCTCCGCGGCGCTGGGCAAGATGCCGGGGGATGTGGGGACGCCTAGGGTCAATGCGCCGGAGCCGGCTTTGACGAGTAAGCTGTCAACGTGGCCGTGGTAGCAGCCTTCGAACTTGATGATTTTGTCGCGACCGGTAATGCCGCGGGCTAAGCGAACCGCTGACATGGTCGCTTCGGTGCCCGAGCTGACCATGCGGACTTGCTCGATGCCAGGGACTTGTTTCGCTAATAATTTGGCGAGTTGGGTTTCCAATGTGGTGGGTGCGCCAAAGCTGAGGCCTTTGGTCGCGGCTTGCTGGACGGCGGATATGACTTTGGGGTGCGCATGACCCAAGACCATGGGGCCCCAGCTCATGACGTAATCAATGTAGCGTTTGCCAGCGGCATCTTGAAGGAATGCCCCTTCGGCTCGATCGACAAAAACAGGGGTTCCGCCCACGCCTTTAAACGCACGTACGGGTGAATTAACACCTCCCGGGATAACGGTTTGGGCTTCTTCAAACAGAGCTTCATTTAATAGGGAATCATTTGCATGAGCGTCGTTTAATTGAGAGTTACTTAATTGAGAGTCATTTAATGTTGGCATGTCAGTTCGGTTTCCTGAGGTTTTTTAATCTACGTGTTTTTTTCAAATTCGTTAAAGCAGCTTTTAAAGGCTTCAAGCGTTTCGCTGAAGTGTTTTGCGCGATTCAAAGCGCCTGCCACGGCAATGATGTCGGCTCCGGCATTTAAAATCGCGAGGCAGTTGCGTGGCGTGATGCCGCCAATGGCAACGATGGGGCAGTCTAAACGTTGCCTGGCGGATGTCAGTATGGAAAGTGGTGCGGGCTTAGCTTCCGGTTTGGTTTTCGAGGGATGGAAGGCACCAAAAGATACGTAATCTGCGCCAGCAGAGCGGGCTTCTATGGCTCGCTCTAAGTTGGCGTAACAGCTGGCGCCAATCAGTGCGGGTCTTGGTGAGCGGCGGTTAGCGGTTATGATGTCCGAATCGTTAAAGCCTAAATGCAGACCGCATGAGAGCTTGAGCGCCTGTAATAGGTTGTGAGCTAAATCGAGGTCATCATTGATGATCAGCTGAGTGTTCGAGTGTTGTGTTTTTTGAGCGATGAGCTGGGTAACGGTTTGGCGCTCACTCTTGGATGCGGCCTTGTCTCGGTACTGAATCAGCCCTATTTGATGGTCTATGGCGGTGTCTACAGTGTGTAAAAAAGTGTCTTGGTTTTGAAAGCATGATGGGTCAGCTATCCAGTAAAGGCGACCTAGAATAGAAGAGGTGTTTGGCATCGTCATGCCAAGGAGTCCTCGCATGCTTCTTGAGCTTGAGACCAATGCAGCCGATAGGGCAGGTGTTGTCCCATGCCAAGCCGTTTGGCGGCTTGCAAGGATTTCCAAGTAAAGGCTTGGGCTTCACGTGTCGCCGATAAAGGATCGAGTCCTTGGCTTATGTAGCCGGCAATGGCGGCTGCGAGTGTGCAGCCAGAGCCATGGTATTGGTGAGGCAGTCTGTCCCAATGGCAGTTAAGTAAGGCTTTGCCATTGCCCCATAGACGATTTTCAACGCGCGGTGTTTTTTCATCGGTGCCGGTGATGAGAACGTATTCCGCACCCATTGACATTAATTCATGTGCGCAGGCATTCAGAGAGTCACTCTGTTCGCTGAGGATTCTGGCTTCAGCGGCATTGGGAGTTAAAATGTGGGTGTGTGGCATTAACAAGTGACTCGCGGTATTGATGAGGTCTTGCTCTAATAGTTGAGTCCCTCCTCCTGATGCAATCACAGGGTCCCATATCACCGGGAGTTGCGGGTAGTCTTGGAATAACGTGTGCAGGGTACTGACTGTATTGAGGTCGCCAAGCAAGCCAATCTTGATCGCGGCTACCGGAAGGTCTTCGAGTACGCTGCGGGCTTGTTCCAAGATCAAATGGGCGTTGACGGTTTGGATGCTTTGAATGTCACGGGTGTCTTGAGCCGTTAATACCGTCGCTATTGGAGCACAGTGGCAGCCAATGCTGGCAAGGGTTTCAATGTCGGCTTGTAAGCCCGCGCCGCCAGAGGGGTCGAGGCCGGAAAAGCACAAGACAACGGGCGTGTCGGTCGCGGATGTATTGGTCAGTGTTGATGGTGTGCTTGATAATTTGTCCATTAAAAGCGCACCACCACCAATAAAACGATGCCAATTAAAAGCACAACTGGGGCTTCGTTAAACCAGCGGAAAAACGTATGACTTTTGGTGTTGGTGCCGTTAGCGAACTTTTTAAGGTAAGCGCCACACATGTGGTGATAGCCAATCAGTAAAAACACTAACGTCAGCTTAGCGTGCATCCAGCCTTGGGTTTTATAGTACGCCCAGTTGTCCATTAATAACCACCCGCCAAAGAAAAGACTGAGTAACATGGAGGGCAGCATGATGCCTCGATACAGTTTTCGCTCCATTACAACAAAGCGATCCAAACTGAGGGTGTCTTCACTCATTGCGTGATACACAAAAAGTCTGGGAAGGTAAAACAGCCCAGCGAACCAGCAAATGACGGCAATGAGGTGTGCGGCTTTAATCCAAAGCATGGCGGCCTCTTAATCTTAAACGGGTGGGGTTACTGTTGGGCAAGCATTGTAATCAAAGTCTGCGATGCTGTCACAATTGGCCGCGCTGAATATGGGGCGGTGCTGTGTGCGTTCAGTTGTGTTGGCACTAAAGTTGATTGAATTTTAAGTTTTTGGTTAAATAAGCGCCTTGCTGAATTCTCTATTGATCTCTCTATTGAGCTTTCTATTGATCTTCCCAGACACTTCACTGAGGCGATTTCCATGGTCCAACCTCTGGCTCTGATTACAGGGGCAACCAAAGGCATTGGTCGTCAATTTGCCTACCTGTTTGCCAAAGATGGGTATGCGCTGGCATTAGTCGCGCGTTCTCGTGATGACTTAGACAGTTTGGCTGATGAACTGGGGGCTCAGTACAGTGTGCCCATTATTACCATGGCTCGAGATTTGACCGATCCTGCAACGGCGGTATCCATCCAGGTCGCCTTATCGACCAGTGAGTACCCCCTCAGTGTTGTGGTCAATAACGCAGGCTATGGTTTGCGTGGCTCCGTGATGGGATTAAGTTTGGATGAGCAAATCGGTTTGATTCAGACCAATGTGATGGCCATGTTCCGCATGACCAGGCTTTTGTTGCCGGTTTTATTTGAGCGCAAAGGTGAGGGCATTATTAATGTGGCCTCCTTAGCGGCTTGGGCGCCAGGGCCTAATATGGCGGTTTATCATGCTTCAAAGGCGTTCGTTTTGTCTTTTTCAGAAGCCTTGTGTGAGGAGTTAAAGCACACCGGTTTGAAAGTGACTTGTCTGGCGCCAGGCCCTACGGATACTGAGTTTGCTCTGCGTGCCAGTATGAAGGAGACTCGATTGGGTCGGTTGGGTACCCTTTCTGCTGAGTTTGTTGCTGAAACGGGGTATCGTGGTTTTAAAGCGGGTCAGTGTGTGGTGATCCCTGGTTTTAAAAACCAGTGGTTGGCTTTTTGGTCGCGCTTCATGCCTCGGGTTTTTTTACGCAAATTTCTGTTTTGGTTGCAGGAATAAATTTGGTTGCAGGAATAAAACCTGTAAAATGGCGCTTTTTTTATCGCCCTCAGTTTAAATAATTTCTTATTAATCGATTGAAGTTTAGGTGGAAGCAAACCATGCATAAAGAGGATTTGGCGGTTATTGAAGCCGTGGACCCCGAAATAGCCCAGGCTATTGTGGCTGAAGAGGTGCGTCAGGAATCTCATATTGAATTGATCGCATCAGAAAACTATACCTCTGAAGCCATTCTGGCCGCTCAAGGCTCTGTTTTAACTAATAAATACGCGGAAGGTTATCCCGCCAAGCGGTATTACGGTGGCTGTGAACACGTTGATGTATGTGAGCAGTTAGCCATCGATCGAGCCAAAGCTTTGTTTGATGTTAATTACGCGAATGTACAACCGCACTCTGGTTCTCAAGCCAATGCGGCGGTTTACATGGCCTTATTAAACCCGGGCGATGTGATTTTGGGCATGAGTTTGGCCGAAGGCGGGCACTTAACTCATGGTGCTAAAGTGAGCTTTTCCGGCAAGATTTATCAAGCCTATCAGTACGGTTTGGACCCTGAAACCGGGGATATTGATTACCAACAAGTGGCAGCCTTGGCTCAAGAGCATCGACCTAAAATGATTGTGGCGGGGTTTTCTGCATTTTCTGGCGTGTTGGATTGGGCGCGTTTTCGTGAGATTGCGGATTCAGTGGGCGCTTATTTGTTGGTTGATATGGCTCATGTCGCTGGTTTAGTGGCTGCAGGCGTGTACCCAAGCCCTTGCCAGATTGCCGATGTGGTTACCACAACCACCCATAAAACCTTAGCCGGCCCTAGAGGCGGCTTGATCTTATCCAACAGTACCGATGAAGCCTTATTGAAAAAACTCAACTCGGCGGTATTCCCTGGTGGGCAAGGTGGGCCTTTGATGCATGTGATTGCAGCCAAGGCGATTTGTTTTAAGCATGCAATGAAACCTGAATTTAAAACCTATCAAGAACAAGTTCTTAAAAATGCCAATGCCATGGTCAAGGTGTTTTTAGAGCGGGGTTTTAATGTGGTTTCAGGAAAGACCGATAATCATTTGTTTTTGGTCGATTTGGTGAATAAAGGCATTACCGGTAAAGCTGCTGATGCGGCTTTGGGAGCGGCGCATATTACAGTCAATAAAAATGCGGTGCCTAATGATCCGCAATCGCCTTTTGTGACCAGTGGCTTGCGTATTGGCAGTCCTGCGGTGACGTCGCGTGGAATGAAAGAAAAAGAGGTCACTGAGCTGGCAGGCTGGATGTGCGACATTCTCGATGACATCACCGATGAAGCTGTGATTCAGCAGGTTCAAGAAAAAGTGGCGACGTTATGTCAGGCGTTTCCTGTTTATAAAGCAGGTTAGCGTTTGCGTTCTTGAGTACGTTTCTATTATTGAACCATAAGGGGTTTTATGTACTGTCCTTTTTGCGGCGCTTTCGATACGAAAGTTATCGATTCAAGGCTGGTCGCCGAAGGGCAGCAAGTGCGCCGTCGTCGGGAATGCTTAGAGTGTGCCGAGCGCTTTACCACCTATGAATCGGCCGAATTGGTGATGCCACGGATTATCAAGCAAGATGGTAAGCGCGAACCCTTTCGCGATGAAAAGCTGCGCGGTGGTTTAATGAAAGCGTTACAAAAACGCCCTGTGGCCACCGAGTTAATTGAAACAGCCATTTCTCGAATCAAACACGATATTCGTTCGATGGGCGAGCGCGAGGTCTCTTCGATGGAGATCGGCTTGAAGGTAATGGGGGTGTTGCGAGAGTTAGACCCCGTGGCTTACATAAGGTTTGCGTCAGTTTATCGCTCGTTTAATGATATTGGCGAATTCCTACAAGAAATTGAAGACCTGCAGTGCACCCCCAGCTGAAAGAACACACTGATGATCAGCGCTGGATGGCGCACGCCGTCCGTTTGGCCGAGCGCGGCCGTTATACTGCGGACCCGAATCCTTTAGTCGGGTGTGTCCTAGTCAAAGCGAGGCAGCTGGTGGCGGAGGGGTTTCACCTGCAAGCGGGCGGTGCGCACGCTGAGCGTGAGTGTCTTGATCGGCTGCCTGAAGGTGGCGCCGCCGGAGCTGTTCTTTATGTGACGCTGGAGCCTTGTTGTCATCACGGCCGCACGCCACCTTGCGTTGAAGCGGTTTTGAAGGCGCGACCCGATCGAGTTGTGATTGGGCAGTTGGATCCGAATCCGCTGGTGGCGGGTAAAGGGCGAGATCAACTGGTTGCAGCGGGTATTGAGGTCACTGTGGGTGTGCTGGAAGCGGAAGTGGCGGCCTTGAACCCTGGGTTTAATACGCGGATGCGAACAGGTTTGCCTTTTGTAAAGCTTAAAATGGCGGGTAGCTTAGATGGTCGCAGTGCGATGGCATCGGGTCAAAGCCAATGGATTACGTCTGTTGAGGCTCGTCAGCATGTTCAATGTCAGCGTGCGGGTGCGAGCGTTATAGTCAGTGGCATTCGATCGGTGATGGAAGACAGATCGCGCTTGACGGTTCGGCCTGAAAGCTGGGCGAGTGTGGAGCAAGACAGTGATTTGATGTCGTACCCCGAGGTTAAGCAGCCATTTGAAGATGGGCAGCGTGATGTGCGTCAGCCGGTACGATGTGTTTTGGACGCGCGATTGCAGATGCCTTTGGATCATCCCATGCTCTCGCAACCGGGGCAGACTTGGTTGTTGTTTGATGATACGTGTTTAGATAAACACAATCATTCAGATCAACAAAGGATTCAGACTTTTGAAAGTCAGTTTGAGAATGTTCGAACAGTGCCCTTTAAAACGAATGATCAGGGGCGTTTTGATCCAGCAGCCGTTATAAAATGGCTCGGGCAGCAAGGTTTTAACACCGTCTGGGTTGAAGCCGGCGCGACTTTATTAGGGAGTTTTGTTGCCGCCAAGTGTTGGGATGAATTTTATCTTTATTTGGCGCCGAAGTTTTTGGGGCATGAGGCGCAACCTTTACTCCAGTTAGGGGTTGCCAATTTGCAGGAGGCACCTCAGGCGCAAATGAAACAGGTTAAATCGGTTGGAGCGGACGTTTTGTGTGTGCTAAAACCGGGTAAGCAATAGCCGGATAATTAACGTAGCAATTGTCTTGAGAGGAAACATGTTTACAGGTCTTATTGAGCAGGTGGGAACCATTAAGCGTAAAGAATCGCTGTCCGGTGATGTGCGTTTGGTCGTTAATGCCCAGCAACCCAATCCGTATCACGCTGAGTCCAATGCTATTGGTGCCAGCATTGCGATCAATGGTGTGTGTTTAACAGTGGTTGAGCACAAGCGTGGTGGCAATGAAGGGGGAGGCTGCGAATGGGCTTTTGATGTGTCGATAGAGACTTTAGAGCGAAGCAGTTTAAAGGCGCTGGATGTGGGCAGTCGGGTTAACATGGAGTGGTCTTTGACACTGAATAAACCCATGGGGGGCCATTGGGTGTCGGGCCATGTGGACGGTGTTGGAGAGGTGTTGTCTCATGAGCCAAGTGCTCGAGCAACGGTGTGGACGTTGAAGTATCCCAATGATTTGGCCCCATTTATTGCGGAAAAAGGCTCGATTTGCTTGGATGGTATCAGTTTAACGGTCAATCGTGTTGGGGATGGGGATTTTGATGTCACCATTATTCCCCATACACAAGCCTGTACCACGATACAGCATTGGCACGTGGGTGATCCTGTCAACATCGAAGTGGATATGATGGCGCGATACTTATACCGCTTTATGCAAACGCGTACTGACAGTCATTAAAAACAGCCATTAAAAACAGTTATTAAAAAAAGATAATGAAGGAGTCCGTCATGGATTCGATAGAAAGTTTGATCGCCGATATACGACAAGGTCGAATGGTCGTGTTGATGGATGATGAAGACCGTGAAAACGAAGGCGATCTGGTGATGGCGGCGAGCTTGGTGCGCCCTGAAGACATTAACTTCATGGCGACGCACGCAAGAGGGTTGATTTGTTTGACGTTGACCGCGGCGCGTTGTGAGCAATTGGAATTGCCTTTGATGGTGCAAACCAATCAAGCGTCTCATGGTACGAATTTTACGTGCTCGATTGAGGCCGCCAGAGGGGTCACGACGGGTATTTCAGCGGCGGATAGAGCGCAAACGGTTTTAGCGGCTGTCTCTCCGCAAGCTTTACCGCAAGATTTGGTTCAACCGGGGCATATCTTTCCACTAAAAGCTCGTCAAGGTGGGGTGCTCAATCGTGCGGGGCATACCGAAGCGGCTTGTGATTTGGCGCGACTGGCTGGTTTGGAACCATCGGGGGTAATTGTTGAGATTATGAATGAAGATGGGACCATGGCGCGACGTCCGGATTTGGAGGTCTTTGCTAAGCGACATAATTTGAAGATGGGGACGATTGCTGATCTGATTCACTATCGCATGATCCATGAAAGTACCATTGATTACGAAGGCATGTACCCGGTTCAGACTCAGTACGGTGAGTTTCAGGTTTCGACGTTTCGTGACTTGGTTAATCCAGACAATACCCATTTGGCTTTTGTGAATGGGGATGTTGCGGGTGATGAAGCCCCCTTTGTTCGGGTACACTCTTGCCACCCGCTGCGAGATTGGGTGGGTATGTTGCGGCCAGAGCAAGCCAGTTGGTCGTTGGGTCGTGCATTGGAGTGGATCGGTCAAAAGGGGGGCGTTTTGGTGCTCTTAGATCAACCTTTTGCCGCGGGTAGTTTGTTTCGTGCGTTGCAGGAATCTACGGGTGGGATTTCCAGTACTCAGGATGCCGTGGATCATCAGATGGTGCAGCCCAACTATCCGACCATTGGCACGGGCTCGCAGATATTACGGCATTTAAAAGTCAGTAAAATGCGCTTATTAAGTACTAAACTGAAATTTAATGCCCTATCAGGGTTTGGTTTGGAAATTCTAGAATACATCGAACCAGATGATGCTTAGATAGAGAATAATCGGGAATGAAGACAATGAATAAAGTAATTGAGGGCCGGCTGGTGGCTGGAAGCGCAAAATTTTGCTTAATTGCAACACGATTTAACGCCTTGGTGGTGGACAGCCTGGTCAAAGGGGCGCAAGATACCTTGATTCGTCACGGTGTGTCGCCTGAACACATTGATTTGGTGTATGCCCCCGGTGCATACGAGATGCCCTTAGTGGCACAACGAATCGCATCGAAAAAGGCTTACGATGCCTTGATTGGTCTGGGGTGTGTGATTCGCGGTGGGACTGCCCATTTTGATTATGTGGCAGGTGAATGCGCCAAAGGGCTGGGCCAGGTGAGCTTGAAATATGACGTTCCAGTGAGCTTTGGGGTCTTAACGACGGATGATATTGAGCAAGCGTTGGATCGAGCGGGCTTGAAATCTGGCAATAAAGGGGTTGAAGCCGCCTTGGCCGCATTAGAAATGGTTAATTTATTGGAAGCACTAGGGTAAATGAACGCACTCGTTGAAAATCAAAAGCCGGCCTCTCAAAAAACGCATGCGGCCCCCCGAAATTTAAGTGCTAGGCGCTCTCGGGCACGTGGCTTTGTGTTGCAAGGTTTGTATCAGTGGTCTTTGGCTAAGTTGCCAGCCTGCGATATTTTGGCGCAGATGGAAACGAAGTTTGATATGCGTCGAGCCGATGTTCAGTATTATCGTGGTTTGTTATCAGAAGTGATTAATGGCGCGACAAATTTAGATCCTTTATTTGAGCCGTACCTAGACCGTTCGTTGGATGAACTGGATCCGATATCGGTTAATATTCTGCGTATCGCTGTTTGTGAGATGAGCCATCACTGGGAAGTACCTTATAAGGTCGTCATTGATGAAGCGGTGAATTTGGCTAAAAAATTTGGGCCTGAGCAGAGTTACAGCTTTATTAATGGGGTGTTGGATAAAGCCTCAAAACAACTTCGTGCTATTGAGCGAAGTGCTGGGGAGCAACGCTCTCAATCCGCGTAATCTCACGGTTTCATTTAGCTTACTGATCGTAGCGCATGGGCAAAGAATTTAACTGGATCGAACGTTATTTTCGTCAGCCTTTTTCTTATCAAAAAAACATTCCTGGCATTCTCGGCATTGGTGACGATGCCGCATTAATCCCTGCATCATTGAAGTCTGATGCATCCCATTGGGCTGTGTCGACGGATACGTTAAATGAGGGGGTGCATTTTACGACGGACATGCCGCCCGACACCGTTGCCTATAAAGCACTGGCCGTGAATATCAGTGATATGGCCGCGATGGGGTCAGACCCCCAATACTTTTTTTTGGCATTAAGTTTACCTGCTCAAAAAGAAGGTGAAATGGAGGCGTGGTTAGCTGATTTCAGTGGGGGGCTCAAGCAAGCCGCCGAACAGTTTCAAGTCGTTTTGATGGGGGGCGATACCTGTCGGAGTGTGTCGGGTATCAGTGTATCCATTACAGTGATGGGAAAGGTTGCTAAAGATCAAGCTTTATTGCGGTCAGGGGCTCAGGTTGGGGATCATGTGTATGTGTCGGGAGAATTGGGTTGGGCAGCGCTTGGGTTGCAAGTTCAGCAAGGCCAATTAAAGTTACCAGCGCCGTTTCAAGAACAGGCCATTCAGGCGTTGTATGCTCCCAAGCCTCAAGTGGCGCTTGGGCGTGCGTTATTGGGAATTGCTAATTCGGCCATTGATATTTCGGATGGGTTGATGGGCGATGCGTTGCACATCGCGGATGCCAGTGATGTGGGTATCGAAATTGAGTTAGATAAGTTGCCCTTACCATCAAAGGATATAGGGCTGTCTGAACAGGCATTATTGCAACTTGCTTTATGTGGTGGAGAAGATTATCAATTGTGCTTTACGGTAGCTGAGAAGAATTTGCCACAACTAAAATTAATTTCAGAGGAGCACTCGCTTTGGTGTGTTGGTCGATGTGTTGAGGGGAGCGGGGTAAAGTGGCAAGAGGGACGTTTAGAAAACCCTAAAGGCTTGAGTTCGTTTCAGCACTTTTGATAAGGTGTTGGCTGTTTGAGCTAAAGGTTTGATTTATTATGCCTCTTGAGCAATCTGAAAAGATAATCCAGTGCCCTTATTGTTGGGAATCCATTTCTGTTTTAGTGGATTGCTCTGTTGAAGAGCAAGAATACATCGAAGACTGTCAGGTTTGTTGTCGTCCTATTACCTTCAGGGTATCCGTGGATCTGGAGAATATTCAAATTGATGCATTATCTGAAGATGAAATTTAGTCGGTGGTTAGATGTATGAGCGTGATTAAATGACACCTTTACAGACAAAGCTTTATTGGGTTCGATTTTTGGCGTCTTTCGGGGCCTTACCATTTTTGGCTTGTTCGGCCGCCATTGTGTTTTTAGATAACCCAACCATGGGCCCGTTTGGAACAGCTCAGAATGTGTTATCGTCATACAGCCTGCTGATCGTTTCATTTATGGCGGGCATCCTATGGGGGGTGTATCTCATTCGGTCAAACGAGATCTCTTTAAACCTGCTTTTGATCAGTAACGTGATCGCGGTCGTAGCCTGGGCGGGGTTTATACTGTTGCCTATTCGATTGGTTTTACTGTGCCATGCTGTCTTATTTCTTCTTTTACTTTACATTGATAGAGACGCGGTAAAAGCGGGCGTTTTGACCGAAGCGTATTTGAAGATTCGATATGGTGTGTCTGGGGTTGTGGTGGCGAGTTTAATTGTTGCGGCTCTATCATTTTAATGAGGCTGACACTTTAACGAGCCTATAGCTTTTACGAATAGAGAAGTGTGGAGATTTGAATTGGACGATTCAGCGGTCAATATTTTGGGTAGCGCTTTGAAGCCTTGTTGTTTTGAGCCGATGACCGGTTTTTTTCGAGATGGGTTTTGTAAAACCAATCATCTCGACACAGGCACTCACGTCATTTGCGCGATAATGACAGAAGAGTTTTTAAGTTTTACTAAATCTCGGGGTAATGACTTATCAACACCGCGCTTGGAGTATGACTTTCCTGGGTTAAAGCCTGGTGATTGCTGGTGTTTATGTGCGTTGCGCTGGAAAGAAGCCCATGAAGCGGGTGTCGCCCCCCCTATTAAACCAAAATCTACCCACGAGCGAGCGTTAGATCTCATTGAAAAAAGCGTGTTTGAGCCTTATTTCATTCAATGAAGCTGAGCTCTCTGCAGAAGGAAGGGGTTTTGATATGAACGCAATGGACCCACAATTTACTTTCAACGCCGATTTTGATCAACGGGTTGTTATTCTCCCAAAGGGTTACGATTGGGTGTCATCGCCGATGCCGGGTGTTGAGCGTATGATGCTGGATCGGGTTGGGGGTGAGATTGCCCGGGCTACAACCATTGTGCGTTACGCGCCGAATAGTGTCTTTTCTTCCCATGTTCATGATGGGGGAGAAGAGTACTTGGTTTTAGAAGGGGTATTTTCTGATGAGCATGGAGATTACCCAAAAGGCAGCTATGTGCGAAATCCCATTGGGTCTGCTCATCAACCAAAAGTAGGTGCCGAAGGAGCGACAATTTTTGTAAAGTTACATCAGTTTTCAGAAAAAGATACGGCTCATAAGGTGATTGATACCACTCAAGCTGAGTGGTTGCCTGGTTCTATGGCTGGGCTCGAGGTAATGCCGTTGCACGATTTTGAAAGTGAGCATGTGGCTTTGGTAAAGTGGGCGCCCTTTACGCAGTTTAATTCGCATCAGCATTGGGGCGGGGAGGAGATTTTTGTGCTGCAAGGGACTTTTTATGATGAGTTTGGTCAATACCCCGCTGGCAGCTGGATTAGGAGCCCACACCTGAGCCGACATACTCCTTTTACACGTGAGGAAGGGGCTTTGATTTACGTTAAGGTAGGGCATTTGTCCTGAATATTTTAGGAACTAATGACAGCCTTAGGTGCTTTATAACTCAGATAATTCAGGTATCTTTAACATGATTCCACTAACAGCGACTTCTAGTCGACACTCTGAAAATCTATTACAAAAATTAACTGAATTCCATAACGATGCAGGCAAACGCAATCCTCCCCGAGATCATATTTTGAGAGGCGCTCCTGTTAGAGGTGGGCAAAAACCTGTCAGTGTTTACGATATATTGCTTGGTAACAGGTTTATGGCGAATCGTTTGCATCGTGGTAATGAAGGTTTACGGACGTTAGCCATGGGTTGTGCATATCAATACAGTGGAGCATCAACTCGTGAAAAGGGAGAAATTTCTCTTCATTTATTAAAGGCAATTAAAACATCGACCGGAAGATTTTTGTGTAGAGATAAAAATACAGGGAATTTCTGTGAGATTTCCGATGCTAAAGCTAGAAATTATGTGTCTCAGGTTCTTAGATCGACGTGTAAAGAATTATTCATTACTTTTGACGAGCATCAGGCTATTCCTGATGTGAACTGCTTATTTGAACCAAGTGAGTGGCGATTTGATTTTACCAATGACCCACTATTTCATTCCGATCGTAAAATTGATAAGCCAAAAACATTTGATCCAAGGCCATGTGATGTGCTTTGTGGGCAAGGTGGTAAAACCAATCATCACCAAGGAAATAAAAAATTTCGGCAAGTTGTTAAGAAATTCAAGGATGCCTACTTCAGAGCTGGCAATAAAGAAGAAAAGTCACGCATTGCAAAAAATGTTATTGAAGAATTTGAAAAACTCTCGTCAGAGAGCGGTGTACCAGGCAGGTTCTTGAAATCTTCGTTTTCCTCGGGTGATAAAGTTTGGTATCAACTAACCTTAGATGCCGTGGATGCAAAAACTAAACAGGCGCTTCGTGAGAAAAAAACGAATATAAGGTAACTTATTGATATTGATAGATATTCTTATTAGAGAGTTATTTGTTTGCGTTTTAATACAAAGCTACAAAATCTATTCGCAGTAAAAAAATTCTAGATGTCAGATTAATTGGCCGCTGGAAGGGCAGGTTAGTTGTGTACCTATCTATTTCTCATTGAGTTCTTAATTTGAAGCCAGAAATAGTGTTAAAGGCGTATCATTTCTGACTAACTTTAATACAAAAAACTACCAAGCTTATACAGACCCCTCTATTCTTAGTTCGTGATGGTTGAAAAATAACCTTAAATAACTGGTGGTTTGTACAGTGAATAATCGCTCTTTGAATAGTTTTTCTTTGAATAGTCGCTTTTTTGTTTTCAATGGATTGTTTTCTAAGTATTTTGGGCAAGTTCTGAGTTTCTTTGTTGGCGTTTTGCTGACGCTTGGGGTTGCACACGCCGATGATACGGATATTTTCATGGGCAGTGGTAACTACTCGACCGGGGTGCGGCCTAATATCTTGTTTATTATTGATAATTCCTCTTCCATGAACTCGCCTTTATCGGGTACTGGGTTAACTCGGCTGCAGACCATGAAAAATGCGTTCACTGAAGTTATTAATAATGTCAGCGGCGTTAATGTAGGTGCGATGCGGTTTAATGCGCCAGGTGGCTCTATTTTGTATCCGGTGACCAATGTTGATCAAACGGTTTCAGCATCTTTAGTTTCTAACCCCAGTATGGCGGTCAGTGGTGACGATGCGTATGAAGTGGTTTCGACGGGCGCGGTGACCATCGACAGTCAAACCATTATTTTAGGTAATACCGGTTCGGGCAGTACCACCGTTGAAACCACGTTATTGTTGCAAGCCGATAATGAAAATGCGATTGAACGAGCTTCCAATGGTAGTGCTATCAGTAGTTCCAGCTTTCGGTTAAACAGCGGTTATTTAAATGCGTTGCGATTCGATAATACAGGCATTCCAGTGGGAGCTACCATTACCGAGGCGCGTGTCGTGTTTACATCCGATGATAATGATTCGGGGGCGGCGAGTATTTTG